>NZ_BAAGPR010000104.1:0-28261 GCF_054783955.1 Streptomyces mayteni
AGGCCAGCTCGATGGCCCCGGGGCGTGAGGGAAACCGCCCCCGCATCCCCGGACCACGGACACGATCCGTGCGCGCCGGATACGGCGAGAACGCGGTGGACCAGAACGCCCAACACCGTTCGGGGCGTTCGGCTGAGCATGAGTTCTGGCGACAGGACCCACTCCCGCTCAGTCCCTAGGAACGGTCGGGATGCGTGCGGACGAGCGGGTGTCGTTGGGGCGCACCGGGTTGGGGGTCAGCCGGCTCGGGCTCGGGCTGGCGTCGCTCGGTGGGATGTTCCGGCCGGTGTCCGAGGCGCAGGCGCTGGCCACCGTCGACCGGGCCTGGGAGCTCGGGGTGCGGCTGTTCGACACGGCGCCCGTGTACGGCTACGGCCGTTCGGAGGAACGCGCGGGGCGGGCGTTGCGGTCCAAGCCGCGCGGCGACTACACGTTCTGCACCAAGGTGGGGCGGCTGATCGAGCCTGGCGGTCCTGACACCCAGCCGATCTGGGCGGATCCGCCGAGCGGCCTCGGGCCGCGCCTCGACCACAGCCGGCGGGCGGTGCTGCGTTCGGTCGAGGACAGCCTGGCGCGGCTCGGCCTCGACCGGGTCGACGTCCTGCACGTCCACGACCCGGACCTGGACTATCCGACGGCGCTCGCCGAGGCGTATCCCGCGCTCGCCGAGCTGCGCGGCCGGGGCGTGATCGGCGCGGTCTCCCTGGGGGTGAACCACGCCGACGTCGCCGCCCGCTTCCTCCGCGAGGCCCCGGCCCCCGGCCTCGACTGCGTGCTGCTGGCCGGCCGTTACACGCTGCTCGACCAGTCGGGTCTCGACGAACTCCTGCCGCTCTGCGTGGCCCGTGGCGTCGCCGTCCTCGCGGCCGGCGTCTACCAGGGCGGCCTGCTGGCCGATCCCCGCGCCCACCGCGACCTGCCGCCGGCCCTCGCCGAACGCGTCCGCACGCTCCGCGCGATCTGCGAACGCCACGACGTGTCCCCCCTCGCGGCCGCCATCCAGTTCCCGCCGGCCCACCCCGCCGTCACGTCCGTCGTCGTCGGCGCGCGCAGCCCCGAGGAGATCAGCGCCAGCGCCGCCCTCCTCGCCAGGCCCGTACCGCCCGCGCTCTGGGCCGACCTGCGCACCGCCGGCCTGCTCTCCGGGGCGGCCCCGACGCCCGCCTGACCGCCGTCGGGTCAGCTCACGGTTCCGTCCCACTGCCAGCGCGTGCGTCTTGGCAGGCCGGGGAGCGGGGCGCGGCCCGTGCACCACAGCAGGGTGTCGGCCGGGCCGTGCCCCGCGGGTGCGTCGGGGAAGAGGCGCCGGAGGGCGGCGGAGGCCGACTCGTCAGGCGGGGCCCACGGCAGGCCGAGGGTGCGGGCGATGTCGTGGGTGTGGAGGGTGAGTTCGACGATGCCCATGGCGGCGAAGCCGGTGGCGTCCGAGTGCCCCCAGGGGTGCCAGGCGCGGGCGTCGGGGGCCGTGTCGCGGACGGTGGTGGCGAGGAGGGAGGCGGCGATCCGGAGACCGTCGAGACAGTCGGGGACGGGAGCCGCGGGGTCGAGGGAGGCGAAGAGGGTGACGTAGCGGTCGGTGGGCCGGGAGACGAGCAGGCCGGCGTAGCCGACGAGGCCGAGGGCGAGGTGGTCGAGCGTCTCGCGGCAGGACCAGTCGAGGCCGTGGGCGGGGCGCGACCAGTCCAGGTCGGCTCCCTCGCGGAGGACGTCGAGACAGCCGTCGGTGGCGGCGGCCAGCAGCTCCGTCCACGACGCGGTGGCCGTGGCCGTGGCAGCGGTGGCGGTGGCGGTGGTCACTTCGGGTCCGCCGTGCTCTTCAGGACCTCGATCACGCTGGCGTAGCTGTCCGAGCCGTGGCCGGCGGCGCTGGCCCGCTCCATGGCCGACTTCAGCAGTTCGGGCAGCGCGTTGTCCACGCCGCGGGCCGCCGCCGCGTGGATGAGGTGGTCGATGGCGGCGATCTGCACGTCGACGGTGGCGTCGTCGCCCGGGTAGCGGCCCGCGTCCACCTGGGGGGCGTAGGTGGTCAGGAACCCGGCCACGGCGGTCAGCCAGCGGAGCGCGACGGGGGTGAAGGCCGTCGCCGGCGTCCGCTCCGCGCCGACCAGCGCGGTGCCGTGCAGCCAGCCGGTCATGGTGGACCACATCAGGCCGAGCAACGCGGCGTCGTAGAGCGAGGCGAGGCCCGGTTCCGCGCCCAGGTACAGCGGGTCGCCCAGGGCCGCGAGCGTCGGACGGTGGGCCTCGAAGACGGCGGAGGAACCGCTGTAGAGGAACATCATCTCCGGGCTGCCGACGCCTGGCGGGGTGGTCATGATCGCGCCGTCGAGGTAGTCGGCGCCGTGGGTCCCGGCCCAGGCGACGGCCTCGTGGGCCTGCTCGGGGGCGCCGGAGGTGAGGTTGACCAGGGTCCTTCCGGCCAGCGCGTCGGCGAAGGGGCCGAGGGCCGCGTGCAGCGCCGGGTAGTCCAGCACGCAGGCGATGGTGAGCTGGCTCGCCGCGATCGCCTCCCCCGGGGTCGCGGCCAGGGTGGCGCCCCGGTCGACCAGTGGTCGGGCCCGGGACGCTGACCGGTTCCACACCGTGGTCGGGTGGCCCCGGTCGAGCAGCGCGGCGGCCAGCGCCGAGCCCATGGAGCCCAACCCGATGACGGTGACGGCCTGGCGATCGGTGTTCATGTCGACGACTTCTCCTACGTCCTTCGTCCGCCCGCGGCGGTGATCACGTACGGAACACGCTCGCAGCGCGCGGCGAGCGGGAGAAGTGACACCGGTGACGGCGGCCACCAAATTCCTGCCATACCCTTCGGGACATGAGCGTCGGTTCTGTCGCCGTGGTGGTGGCCGAGGAGATCGGGGTCCCCTCCTGGGACCTGTACGAACTGAGCATCCCCTGCACCGTCTTCGGGAAGCCGCAGCCCGATCTGGCCGACGCCTGGTACGAGTTGCGGCTCTGCGGCACCGGAGAGGGCGGTACCGGAGAGGGCGGGACGGGGGAGGGCGGGGCGGCCGGCGCCGGGCTCACGCTGCGGACCGGTCACGGGCTCGACGGCCTCGTCGGCGCCGACACGGTCATCGTGCCCTCGGTGCCCGACTCCTGCGTCGACGAGGGCAGGCCGCTCTCGCCCGAGCTGGTCACGGCCCTGCGCCGCGCCCACGAGGCGGGCGCCCGGATGGTCTCCCTCTGCACCGGGGCCTTCGCGCTCGCCGAGGCGGGGCTGCTCGACGGGCGGCGCGCCACCGCCCACTGGATGCACACCGCCCAACTGGCCGTGCGGTACCCGAGGGTGGAGGTCGACGAGTCGGTGCTGTACGTGGACGACGGCGACGTGCTCACCAGCGCCGGGCTGACGGCCGGCCTCGACCTGTGCCTGCACCTGGTGCGCCGCGACCTCGGCGCGCACGTCGCCAACCAGCTGGCCCGCCGCATGGTGGTGCCCGCCCACCGGCCGGGCGGCCAGGCGCAGTTCATCGAGTCGTCCGTGCCCACCAGGGACGACGAGGGGCTCGGTCCGGTGCTCGACTGGGCCCTGGCCCACCTGGACCGGCCGCTGACGGTCGAGGACCTGGCGCGGCGGGCCGCCATGAGCCCCCGCACGTTCTACCGGCGGCTCCAGGCCGCCACCGGGACGACGCCCCTGCGCTGGCTGCTCGAACAACGCCTGGGGCGGGCCCGGGAGTTGCTGGAAGCGACGGACCTGCCGATCGAGCGGGTCGGGGAGTTGTGCGGCCTCGGCACGGCCAACAACCTCCGCCACCACTTCCTCAGGCAGCTCGGGGTGTCGCCCGGCGCCTACCGCCGGGCCTTCCCCAGGGAGACGCCCGAGGGGCGCGGCGGGGGCTACAGCAGGCCGAGCAGCACCGGCAGCTTGCGCATGTCGTCGAAGACGACGGTGTCGGGGCCGGCCAGCCAGTCGGCCGGGGTGAGGCCGCCGGCGTAGCCGAAGGATCGCATGCCGGCGGCGCGGGCGGCCTGGACGCCGTACTGGCTGTCCTCGACCACCACGCAGCGGGCGGGCGCGACGCCCATCCGCTCGGCGGCGTGCAGGAACAGGTCGGGGGCCGGCTTGCCGCGGGCGACCTCGGCGGCGCTGAAGATGCGGCCGGCGAACCGGTCGTGGAGCCCGGTGCGGGTCAGGGTGCGCCGCATCTTGTCGTGGCTGCCGCTCGAGGCGATGCAGTGCGGGATGGTGATCGCGCCCAGCGCCTCGCTGACGCCGGCCACCTCGGCGAGCTCCGTGTCGATGATCTCGGCCAGCCGCAGCCGGAACTGCTCGGTCCAGGTGACGGCCGCCGCCCCGCCGAGGCGTTCGGCGATCTGGGTCTGGACGGCGCGCTCGGAGCGGCCGAGGAACCGGTCGACGATCTCGTGCTCGGTCAGCGCCCAGCCCAGCTCCGCGCCGAGCTCGACGCAGACCCGCAGGGCGAGCGGCTCGCTGTCGACCAGCACGCCGTCGCAGTCGAAGATGACCAGGTCGATCGAGGGATGAGAAGGAGCGGCCACCCCGGCAGCCTAACCGGAAAGCGTTGGCGCCCGGGGCGCCGGGCTCACTACGGACGGTGCCGCGCACGGAGGGGTGCCCGGAGTGGCTGGGGCCGGCGACGATCCGCCGCCCTGGGGCGACTCGCACGAGAAGGCGCGGCTGCTGGCCACCGGGGAGGCGATCCCGACGGCGGGCCGCGCCGGCCGTCGATCGCCGTGTGGGCGAAGGGAGTTGGGGCGTTCGTTTTCGGCCGCCGCCGATCGTCGCCGAACCGCCGGTGACCTGCGCGTTCACCATAATCGTACAGATGTTCGATAGCTGGTTTATGGTGGACCGGAAACGGTGCTGGGACAGGGGGGCCGGGCGTGACGGGAGGTGCGGATGTCCACGGACTTCGTTCATCTGCGGGTCGCGTCCGGGTTCTCCGCGCGCTACGGGGCCTCGCACCCGGAGCGGCTCGCCGAGCGGGCCGCGGAGCGCGGCATGGCGGCCGTGGCGCTGACCGACCGGGACACCCTGGGCGGCGCGGTGCGGTTCGCCAGGGCGTGCGTGGGGGCCGGGGTGCGACCGCTGTTCGGGGTGGAGCTGGCCGTGGCGCAGCCCGGCGGCACACCGGAGCGCGGGCGGCGCAGGACGCCGGTGCGGGGCGGCGCGTTCCTCGACGAGTCCGCGCCCCGGGCGGTCTTCCTCGCCAGGGACGGCGCGGCCGGCTGGGCCCAGCTCTGCCGGCTGGTCACCGCCGCGCACGCCGCGGGTCCTGGCGAGCGGCCCGTACTGCCCTGGGCCGAGACGCACGGCGCGGGGCTGACCGTGCTGCTCGGCCCCGACACCCCGGCCGGCCGCGCGCTGGCCGCCCGCCGCCCCGACCTGGCGGCGCGGCTGCTCGCGCCCTGGCGCGAGGCCTTCGGGGACGAGGCGCTGCGGATCGAGGTCGACGCGGCGGGACCGCTGCGCGCGGCGGCCCGCGCGCTCGGCCTGGCCGCCGAGTTCGGCGCCGCGCCCGTGCTCGCCAACCGGGTCCGCTACGCCGACCCGGGGCAGGGCCGGGTCGCCGACGTGCTGGACGCCGCCCGCCGGCTGCGGCCCATCGACCCGCGCGGGCCGCTGGACGGCGGCGAGGCCTGGCTGCGCGGCCCCGACTGGATGGCCAGGGCCGCCGAGCGGATCGCCGAGGCCGCCGGGTTCGGCCCGGCCACCGCGCGCCGGCTGCTCGACCTCACCGCCGAGACCGCGGCGGCCTGCCGGGTGCACCCGGAGCACGACCTGGGCATCGGCGGCGTCCGCTTCCCCGAGCCGCACCTGGTCGGCGCCGCCCACCGCACCGCCGACCGGGTGCTGCGCTCCCGCTGCGCGGCTGGCATGGTGGCGCGCCGCTACGACCGCGACCCGAAGCGCTGGGACCGCCTCGACGAGGAGCTGGCGACCATCGCCACGCTCGGCTTCGCCTCCTACTTCCTGACCGTGGCCCAGGTCGTCGACGACATCAGGGGCCTCGGCATCCGGGTCGCGGCGCGCGGCTCGGGGGCCGGCTCGCTGGTCAACCACCTGCTGGGCGTCGCGAACGCCGACCCGGTGGAGCACGGCCTGCTGATGGAACGGTTCCTCTCCCCGCGCCGGGTGGTGCTGCCCGACATCGACGTCGACGTGGAGTCGGCCAGGCGCCTGGAGGCGTACCGGGCGATCCTGGCCCGCTTCGGCGAGCGCCGGGTCGCCACCGTCGCCATGCCCGAGACCTACCGGGTGCGGCACGCGGTGCGGGACGTCGGCCTGGCGCTCGGCGTCGACCCGGCCGAGGTGGACCGGCTCGCCAAGGCGTTCCCGCACATCAGGGCCAGGGACGCGCGCGCCGCGCTGGCGGAACTGCCCGAGCTGCGCGGCGTCGACCCGGAGCGGCAGGGCCGGCGGTTCTGGGAGCTGGTGGAGGCACTGGACGCGCTGCCGCGCGGCGTCGCCATGCACCCGTGCGGGGTGCTGCTCTCCGACGCCTCGCTGCTGGCCCGCACCCCGGTGGTGCCCACCAGCGGCGAGGGCTTCCCCATGTCGCAGTTCGACAAGGACGACGTGGAGGACCTCGGGCTGCTCAAACTCGACGTGCTGGGGGTGCGGATGCAGTCCGCGATGGCGTACGCCGTGTCCGAGACGGAGCGGGCCACCGGGACCCGGATCGACCTGGACCGGCTGCCGCCCGACGACCGCGAGACCTACGAGCTGATCCGCTCGACCGAGACGCTCGGCTGCTTCCAGATCGAGTCGCCGGGCCAGCGCGACCTGATCGGCCGGCTCCAGCCGAGCACCTTCCACGACCTCGTCGTCGACATATCGCTCTTCCGGCCGGGGCCCGTCGCCGCCGACATGGTGCGTCCTTTCATCGAGGCCAGGCACGGCCGGCGCCCGGTGCGCCACCCGCACCGGGACCTGGAGCCGGTGCTCCGCGACACCTACGGGGTGGTGGTCTTCCACGAGCAGATCATCGGGGTGCTCGCCCGACTGACCGGCTGCGACCGGGCGATGGCCGACGAGGCCAGGCGGGCGCTGTCCGATCCTGAGCGGCAGCCGCGGGTGCGCGAGTGGTTCGCCGCCGGCGCCGCGGCGCGCGGCTACCCGCCCGACGTCGTCGAACGCACCTGGGAGATCGTCGAGGCGTTCGGCTCCTACGGCTTCTGCAAGGCGCACGCGGTCGCCTTCGCGGTACCCACCTACCAGTCGGCCTGGCTCAAGGCGCACCACCCGGCTGCCTTCTACGCCGGGCTGCTCGCGCACGACCCGGGGATGTACCCCAAGCGGCTGCTGCTGGCCGACGCGCGGCGGCGCGGGGTGCCGGTGCTGCCGCTGGACGTGAACATCTCGGACGCCGCCTATCGAATCGAACTGGAGTCTGAATCCGGCGAGTGGGGGATCAGGCTCGCGCTCAGCGAGGTGAAGGGCATCGCCGAGGAGGAGGCGGCCCGGATCGCCGCCGGCCGGCCCTACGCCTCGCTCACCGACCTGGTCAACCGGGGCGCCCCCACCCGACCGGTCGCCGAACGGCTGGCCAAGGTCGGCGCGTTGGACGCCTTCGGCGACAACCGCCGCGACCTGCTGCTGCACCTCGCCGAGCTGTACCGGCAGCGCCGGGGCGCGGCGGCCGGCGCCGGGGGCCGCCAACTGCCGTTCGGCGACGCCGCGCGCACCCCGCCGGCCGGGCTGCCCGACCTCGGCGCGGACGAGCGGCTCGACGCCGAGCTCGGCGTGCTCGGCATGGAGACCGCCCGCCACCTGATGACCGACCACCGCGCCCTGCTCGACGAGTTGGGCGCACTCGGCGCCCGCCGGCTGCGCGACGCGGAGCACGGCGAGACCGTGCTGGTCGCGGGCGCCAAGGCGGCCACCCAGACCCCGCCGATCAGGTCGGGGAAGCGGGTGATCTTCGTCACCCTGGACGACGACACGGGCCTGGTCGACCTGGCTTTCTTCGAGGACAGCCACGCCGCCTGCGCGCACACCGTCTTCCACTCCTGGCTGCTGCTGGTGCGCGGCACGGTGCAGCGGCGTGGGCCGCGCACCCTGAGCGTGGTCGGCCAGGCCGCCTGGGACCTGGCCGAGTTGGCCGACCTCCGCCGCACCGGCGGCCTGGACGCGGTCGCCGAACGGCTCGCGGCCCCGCCGCCGAAGTCGGAGGAGTCCGAGGAGTCCGAGGAGCCGGAGGGGGGCGCCGAGTCGACAGGTGGATCCGGCGACACCGCGGACGCGGAAACCGTGGAGCGACGAATCGAGTTGTCGACCGGCTACACCCTCCACCCGTGGGCCGACCTGCGGCCCGCGGGCGACTCCACCAAGTCGGCCCCGCGGAAGCTGTGGCACGCCAGCTCGGGGAGCGCCGGATGACAAGTGCGGTGCTCCACATCCGCTTCCCCGGCTGCCCGCCGGAGCGCTATCCCGCGCTGCTGCGGCTGCTGCACGGCATCACCCCGGTCGTGCAGGCGCTGCCGCCCGACGCCGCGCTCGCCGACGTCCGGGGCGCCCGGCGCTACTTCGACCTGGACGCGGTCCAACTCGCCCGTCTCGTCCGGGTCAGGGCGCTCGCCCTGCACGGCGCCGACTGCGCGGTCGGCGTCGCCGGCAACCCGCTGCTCGCCCGGCTGGCCCTCGACCGACTCGGCCGCGCCCCCGGCGTGTTCGCGGTGCCCGACACCGCGTCCGGGGTCGCCGGCTTCCTCGCCGACCAGCCCGTCGCCACGCTGCCGGGCGTCGGCCCCGCGACCGCGCGGGCGCTGGCCGGCTACGGCCTGGAGACGGCGGGCGAGACCGCCGCCGCGCCGCCCGCCACCCTCCAGCGCATCCTCGGCGCCGCCACCGCGCGCCGCGTCCTGGCGGCGGCCAGGGGCGTCGACCAGAGCCAGGTCGTCCCCAGCGGCCCGGCCCGCGTCCTGACCGCGGAACACCGCTTCGCGGAGGACGAGTTGGACGCCGAACGGCGCCGCAGGGCACTGCTCACCCTCGCCGACGAGCTCGGCTTCCGGCTGCGCGACACGGGCCAGACCACCGGCTCGCTCACCCTGACCGTCCGCTACGCCGACCTGGCCACCACCACCCGCGGCCGCGCCCTGCCAGAACCGACCGCGCACACCCCGGCGTTGGCCGGCGTCGCCTACGCGCTGCACGACGCGCTCGGCCTCCAGCGGGCCCGGGTCAGGGCGGTCGCGCTGCGGGCCGACGCGCTCGCCGACGCGGCCCACGCCACCCGCCAACTCTCCCTCGACCCGCGGGACGAGCGCCGCAGGCTGGCCGAGGCGGCGGCCGACCGCGCCCGCCGCCGCTTCGGCCCCCGGGCCGCCGGCCCCGCCGGAATACTGGACGTGGCGTGAAGGATGTGTCTCTGGTGAGGGCTCGACGTGTGGAATCCCTCACCGTCGGGCAGGTGGGCAGGCGGGTTACCCGCCCGTAACTTGACGAGTACTCGGCAGTAACCGTGGTCCGGACCGCGTGGTGCCACCCCCCAGTGCGCTCAGCGAGGAGACCACCCCATGCTGTCCAGGAAACACCCCTTACGGCGCCGCGCCCGCCTGTTGGCCGGTGCGGCGCTCGTCGCCCTTCCGCTCGTCCTGTTCCCCGGCGCCGCCGAGGCGACCGCCGCCGCCCCCTCCACCGCGGCCTCGGCCGGCGGCTGGAACGAGGACGACTGCGTCCCCGCCGCCCGCCACCCCAGGCCCGTCCTGCTGGTCCACGGCACCGGCGCCAACGGGACGATCAACTGGCTCGGCCTCGCGCCCTATCTGGTCGACCGCGGCTACTGCGTCTACTCCTTCGACTACGGCATGCTGCCCGGCGTGCCGATCTTCGGTGGCCTCGGCCCGATGGAGGAATCGGCCGACCAACTCGCGGAGTTCGTCAACGAGGTGCTGGCCGAGACCGGCGCCCGGGAGGTCGACCTCGTCGGCCATTCCCAGGGCGGCGTGCTGCCCCGCTACTACCTCAAGCACCACCAGGGCGCGGCCGGAAAGGTGAACGCGCTGGTGGGGATAGCCCCCAACACCAACGGCACCACGCTGGCCGGTCTGACCCGGCTGCTCGACGTCTTCCCTGGCCTGGAGGACGCCATCGCGGCCGGCGCGCCCGCCCTGGCCCAGCAGGTCGCCGGCTCCGACTTCATGACCGAACTCAACTCCGGTGGCTACACCGTGTCCGGCGTGACCTACACGGTGATCGCCACCCGCTACGACGAGATCGTCACCCCCTACCGCTCGCAGTTCATCGACGAGCCGGGGGTGCGGAACGTGTTGCTCCAGGATCTGTGCCCGATCGACTTCTCCGAGCATGCGGCGATCGGCCTGCTGAGCCGGGTGGCCTTCCACGAGACGGCCAACGCGCTCGATCCGGCGGACGCCGAGCCGACCGACTGCGGCGACCTGCTCGGGTAGCGGCGGGGCCGGAGCGGCGGGAGAGGGCCGCGAGAGAGGGGGCCGGCGGGATGTCGGTGCCACCGCCTCCCCGGGGGTGGGGGGGTTGAGGGAGGCGGTGGCACCGGTCCTGACATGCCGACACCAGGAACGTTAGCCAGACTCCGGGGCGTTGTCTGCCCTCTTATGGTCCCTTTAAGGAACGGCTCAGGAGCGGTTAAAGCGGGCCCGGCGGGGGCGGGTGCGGTTGACATGGTTAGGTATGCCTAACCTAAATTATGGCGCGGAGCCGCCGTCACCCATGTCAGCACGCCCTTTCTCCCGCCCACCCACCCGGCTCCCGCCCACGTCGCGAGACCCGCGCACGAACCAGCCGCCAAGACAAGGGACACCCCGAGAACCCATGAGCATGCCCGGCCACGCCCCACTCGTGCCCGTGCCCCCGACCCTCCTGGAACCCGATCTGCTGGCCGCCGACCCCGCCGGCCTCGCGGAGGTGGGCCGGCTCGTCACCGAGCTGACCAGGGAGGCCGCCGGCGCCCTCCGTCGCCGCACCGGCCCGCTCCCGGCCGTCACCCCACGGGAGTTGACCCGACTGCTGGACGACGAGCTGCCGGAAGGACCCCTCCCCGCCACCGGTGGCGGACGCCAGGCGGTGCTCTCGCTCGCCCGCTCCTACGCCGCCTACACCGTCGACCTCGCCGACCCCCGGGCCGCCGCCCACCTCCAGCCCCCGGCCCTGAGCGTCGCCGCCGCCGCCGACGTGCTCGCCTCCGTCTTCAACGCCTCCGTCGACACCTGGGACAGCGGCCCCTACGCCGTCGAGATCGAACGCCGACTCATCCGCTCGCTCACCGACCTCGCCGGCTACGGCCCCGGCGCCGACGGCGTGTTGACCCCGGGCGGCACCGCCTCCAACCTCCAGGCCCTGCTGATCGCCAGGGACGCCGCGCTGCGCGCCCACCGCGACATACGAGGCGGCGGCCTCGCCGGCCTCGACGCCCGCCCCGTCGTGTACTGCTCGGAACTCGCCCACTTCTCCGTCGCCCGCGCCTGCGCCGTGCTCGGCCTCGGCGAGGACGCGGTGCGCACCGTCCCGGTCGACGACGCCCACCGGATGCGGCCCGCCGAACTCGAACGCGCCCTGCGGCTCTTGGCCCCGAACGAGGTGCCGATCGCGGTCGTCGCCACCGCGGGCACCACCGACTACGGCTCCGTCGACCCGTTGCCCGAACTCGCCGCCATCGCCCACCGCGCCGGCACCCGGCTGCACGTGGACGCCGCCTACGGCGGCGGCGCGCTCTTCTCCGACCGGCTGCGCCCCCTCCTCGACGGCATCGAGGCCGCCGACACGATCACCATGGACCTGCACAAGACCGCCTGGCAGCCGGCCGCCGCCAGCGTGCTGCTGGCCCGCGACGCCCGGGACTTCGCCGCCACCACGGGACTGCGGGTCGGCTACCTCAACCCGGACGACGACGGCGCCGCCGGCTACGACGGGCTGCTCGGCAACTCCATGGCCACCACCCGCAGGGCCGACGCGTTCAAGGTCGCCGCCACCTTCCTGGCCCTCGGCCGCGAGGGCGTGGGCGCCATGCTCGACGCCTGCCACGACCTGGCCAGGGACGCGGCCGCCGCCGTCGAGGACCACCCCAGGCTCGAACTCACCACCCAACCCACGCTCACCACCGTGGTCTTCCGCTACGTGCCGCGCGCCGGCGGCGTCTCGGACGCGGTCAACGGCGCGCTGCGCCGCCGGCTGCTCGCCGAGGGCGCGGCGCTGATCGGCCGCACCGACGTCGCCACCGCCGAACCCGGCACCGGCACCGTCCGGTTGAAGCTCACCCTGCTCAACCCCCAGGCCACCGCGCACGACATCGAAGAACTCCTCGCCGCGGTGGACGCGGCAGGGCAGGCCGTGGAGGCCCAACTGTGAGTACCACCGCTGATCAGGAACCCGTGCTCGACCTCGCCGCCGTCGGCGTCGGCCCGTTCAACCTCTCGCTCGCCGCGCTCGCCGACGAGGTGGAGGGGCTCGCCTTCGCCGCCTACGACCAGCGCCCCGCCTACGACTGGCACCCTGGGCTGATGTTCGACTGGGCCTCGCTCCAGGTGGGCTTCCTCGCCGACCTGGTCACGCTGATCCGCCCCACCAGCCGCTGGTCCTTCCTCAACTACCTGGTCGAGCACGACCGGATGTACCCCTTCTACATAGCCGAGCGCTTCCACGTGCCGCGCCGCGAGTACGCCGACTACTGCGCCTGGGTGGCCGGCCGGCTGCCCTCGCTGAGCTTCGCCACCTCCGTGGACGAGGTGCGCTGGCTCGCCGACCGCGACCTGTGGGAGCTGACGCTGCGCCGCACCGACACCGGCACGGTCACCAGGCGGCTGGCCCGCAACGTCACCCTGGGCGTCGGCACCGAGCCGTTCCTGCCGCCGCCGCTGGCCGGCGTCGCGGGGGAGCGGGTCTTCCACGCGGGCGAGCACCTGAACCGGATCGAGGGGCTGGCGGCGGCGGGCGTCCGCGAGGTCACCGTGGTTGGCTCCGGGCAGTCGGGCGCCGAGGTCTTCCTCGACCTGCTCCGCCGGCAGCGCGAGGCGGGCTGGGCGGTCAACTGGCTCACCCGCTCCTGGGGGTTCGCCCCGCTCGACTACTCCAAGCTGGTCCTGGAGTACACCACCCCCGCCTACATGCGGTACTTCAACGGGCTCGAACCCGCCGTCCGGGACCGGCTGATCGCCTCCCAGTGGCAGCTCTACAAGGGCATCGACACCGAGACCATCGACCTCATCCACGCCGAGCTCTACGACCACCTGCTCGACGGCGACCGGCCGCCGGTCACCCTGCTCCCGGCCACCGCGGTCCACGCGGCCGCGCTCGCCGGGGACGGGGTGCGGCTCACCACCCGGCACGCCGACACCGGCCGGGAGGCGGAGCACGAGACCGGCGCGGTGATCGCCGCCACCGGCTACGCGCCGCGCCGCCCGGCGTGCCTGGAGCCGGTGGAGAAGCTGATCGCCTGGGACGACCGGGGCCGCTACGACGTCACCGAGGGGCACCGGATCCGCACCGCGCCCGAGGTGGGTGCCGGCCTGTACGTGCAGAACGCCGAGCTGCACACGCACGGCGCCGCGGCCCCCGACCTGGGCATCGGGGCCTACCGCGGCGCCTTGATCCTGAACGCGGTGACCGGCCGTGACGAGTTCCGGATCCCGCGGCGCACCGCGTTCCAGTCCTTCGGGCCGGCCACCGGCCGGGGCCCGACCGGCTAACCGAGCTGGATGGACCGTTTGGCCAGGCCACCCCAGAAGCCGTCGATCACGGTGCGCTGGGTGGCCAGGTCGGCCTCGCCGGCACCGAGCGCCACGAACAGCGGCGCGAAGTGCTCGGTGCGCGGGTGGGCGAGGCGGCCGGCCGGGGAGGCGTGCTCGAAGTCGAGGAGCGCGTCCACGTCCCCGGCGGCCAGCGTCTCCCGGCCCCAGGCGTCGAACTCCCGTGACCAGCCGGGCGCCTGGTCGGGGCCGCTGTTCCAGGTCAGCTCGGACAGGTTGTGGGTGAAGAAGCCGCTGCCCACGATCAGCACGCCCTCGTCCCGCAGCGGCGCGAGCCGGCGGCCGAGCCGCAGCAGCCGCTCCGGGTCGAGCGTCGGCATGGAGAGCTGGAGCACCGGGATGTCGGCCGCCGGGAACATCTCGGCGAGCGGCACGTAGGCGCCGTGGTCGAGCCCGCGGTCCGGCGCCTCGTGCACCGGGGTGCCGGGCCCGTCGAGCAGGCCGCGCACCGCGGCGGCCAGCTCGGGGGCGCCGGGCGCCGGGTAGGTGACCCGGTAGTAGTGCTCGGGGAAGCCCCAGAAGTCGTAGACCAGCGGCACCGTGGTGGTGGCGCCGAGGGTGACCGGGGCGGCCTCCCAGTGCGCCGACACGATCAGGATCGCCTTCGGCCTGGCGATGCCGGCCGACCAGTCGGCCAGCTGGCCGGGCCACAGCGCGTCGTCGGCGAGCGGCGGCGCGCCGTGGCTGAGGTAGATCACGGGCGTCCGGCTCCCGGTGGCCGGGCCTTCGGTGACGGTCATGGCGATACCTGCGATTCGTCTCGGGTGGTGCGGTGCGGGTCGGGGGCGGTCAGTTACGGAAGAACAGCACGATGCCGGCGACGGCCAGGCCGAAGGCGAGGGCGGCCGCGCCGGTGGCCAGCCGGTGCTCGCGCAGCGGGGCCAGCGGCAGGAGCCGGTCGACGGCGTAGCGGCCGGGCCCGGCGAGCGCGAGCGAGGCGGCGCCCAGGCCGAGCAGCAGCGGGAACTCGATGCCGGCCGGGGCGAAGAAGCCGGCGTCCCAGTGCGCGGAGACGATCACGTTGAGCATCGTGCCGACGACGGCGGCCCCGGCCAGCGGGGTGAGCAGCCCGAGCGCCAGGCCGAGGCCGCCGAGCGTCTCCGAGGCGCCGGCCACCAGGGCCATGGTGCGGCCCGACGGGTAGCCGAGGGACTCGAAGAACATGCCGGTGCCGTCGAGGCCCGAGCCGCCGAACCAGCCGAAGAGCTTCTGCACGCCGTGCGCGGCGACGGTGAGCCCGACGGCGAGGCGGAGCAGCAGCAGCCCGGTGTCGTGGGCCGGCGCGGCGGCGGCCTGGGCCGGCGCGGGCGCCGGACGCGTGGTCGTCGTCGTGGGGGAGGTCATCGAGCGGTCTCCTGAGGGTGGGGGTCGAGTTTGGTTCAAATTCGAAGAACCGGCTCCACCGTAGCCGGTGATTCCAATTTGAACAACCGGCCTATGATGGGGGACATGAACGAGACCCGGTGGTTGGACGCCCGCGAGATGGCGGCCTGGACGGCGTTCCTCGACGCCACTCACCGGGTCTTCCGCAGCGTGGAACAGCAGCTCAAGGACGACGCCGGGCTCTCCCACCCGCAGTACGAGATCCTGGTCAAGCTCGGCGCGGCCGGCGCCGCCGGGATCCGGATGACCGAGCTGGCCGAGTCCCTGATCACCTCGAAGAGCGGGCTCACCTACCAGATCGGGCAGCTGGAGAAGCGCGGCCTCGTCGCCCGCAGCGCCTGCCCGACCGATGTCAGGGGCGTCACCGCCCACCTCACCGAGGACGGCAGGGCCGCGCTGACCGAGGCGGCGCCCGGGCACGTGGCGCGGGTCCGCGAGGCGCTGATCGACGTACTCGACCGCGACCAGCTCGACACCCTCGCCCAGGCACTCGGCCGGGTCAGCGACCGGCTGCGGGATCGCTAGCGCTGTGCTTCGGGGGCGGGAGAGGGTGCGTGACTCGTCCCGTCGTCGGCCGGCACGGCGGGGCCGCGACCCGGCGCGGCACCACGTCGGACGCGGCGAGACCGGCTCGGGGCCGGCTCGGGGCCGGCGAAGCCGGCCTGAGGCAGAATCGACGGGGTGAACCTCCGCATCGACCCCAGCTCGGCCACCGCGCCCTACGAGCAGCTGCGCGCCCAGCTCGCCGCCCAGGCCAGGAGCGGCGAACTCCCCGTCGGCTACCGGCTGCCCACCGTCCGCGGCCTGGCCGGCGAGCTCGGGCTCGCCACCAACACCGTCGCGAAGGCGTACCGGGTCCTGGAGGCCGACGGGGTCGTGGAGACCAGGGGCCGCCACGGCACGTTCGTGGCCGCGGCGGGGGACGCCGCCGCGCGGGAGGCAGCGGCGGCAGCCCAGGCCTACGCGGAGCGCGTCGGCCACCTCGGCCTCGACCGCGAAGCGGCCCTGGCCACCGTCACCGACGCGATCCGCGCCGTGTACGGCTGAGCCGCCGGACGCCGGCGGCGGAGCCGCCACCGCGGCGGCCCAGCCGTACGGGGATCGCGTCCTTCGCATCGGCCTCGACCGGGACGACGCCCCGGCCACCGACCTCGACGCGATCCGGGCCGCCCGACCGCGAGCCCCCGTGTACCCCGGAGGCGGCCCAGAACAAGCGGGATCAGACCCGCGAAGCGCCACCGCCCCACAGCCAGACCGTGGTGTCGGTGGGCAACTGCCCACCGGTGATCCGGTCGCTGGACAGCAGCACACCCCAGGTGCGGGGCAACGGGAACGGCTCCTCCGAGAAGTTCACCGCACACCGCAGCACCGGGGAGCGCTCGAACCACAGCACACCCTCCGGCGCGTCGAGCCAGCTCAGCTTCCCGCTGTCGAAGCCGGGCTGCTCGCTCCGCAGCCGCAGCGCCGAGCGGTACAGCTCCAACATCGAGCCGGGCGTACCCGACTGGAACTGGGCGCTGAACTTCTCCCACTCCGCCGGCTGCGGCAGCCACGGCGGCTCGCTGCCGCGGCGTGCGAAGCCGAACGGACTCTCGGAACCCGACCACGGCATCGGCACCCGGCAGCCGTCCCGCCCCCTGACCCGGTGGCCAGAACGACCCCACATCGGGTCCTGGAGCGCCTCGTCTGGCAGGTCCTCGACCTCCCAGAGGCCCAACTCCTCGCCCTGGTACAGGTACGAGCTGCCCGGCAGCGCCAGCATCAGCAGCGCCGCGGCCCGCGCCCGCCTGGTGCCAAGATCCCGGTCCGAGTGGCCGTTGTCCGACCGGTAGAGATCCTGGGCCGTGTCGCGACGCCCGTACCGGGTGACATGGCGCGTCACGTCATGGTTGGACAACACCCAGGTGGCGGGCGCCCCCACCTCGGCGAGCGAGCCGACGCTCCGGTCGACCACCTCGCGGATCGACTTGAACTCCCACGGCGACTTCAGGAACGCGAAGTTGAAGGCCGTGTGCAGCTCGCCTGGCCCCAGGTAGCGGGCCATCTGGTCGTCCCTGGAGTTCGCCTCGGCGCAGAACACCCGGTCGCCCGCGTAGGAGTCGGCGATCTTGCGCCAGGACTGGTAGATCTCGTGCAGCCCCTCCTGGTTCCAGTGCGGATGGCCGTCCTTCCAGGGGCCCTCCTCGAACACGGCGTCCTCGGGTATCCCGATGTCGGGCAGCGCCGGATCCTTGACGAGGCCGGAGGCCACGTCGATCCGGAAGCCGTCCACGCCGCGGTCGTACCAGAACCGGAGGATCGACTCGAACTCCGAACGAACCTCCCGGCTCGCCCAGTCGAGATCCGGCTGCTCGGGCGAGAACAGGTGCAGGTACCACTGGCCAGGGGTGCCGTCCGGCTCGGTGACCCGGGTCCAGGCCGGGCCGCCGAACCGGCTGCGCCAGTCGTTGGGCGGCCGGGAGCCGTCCGGCCCCCGTCCGTCGCGGAAGTGGTAGCGCTCGCGCTCAGGTGAGCCGGGCGCCGCGCGCAGCGCCTCGGCGAACCAGGGGTGCCGGTTCGAGGTGTGGTTGGGCACGATGTCGAGGACCACGCGAACGCCGAGTGCGTGGGCCTCGGCGATCATCTCCTCGCCCTCGGCGAGCGTGCCGAACACCGGATCGATCGCCCGGTAGTCCGTCACGTCGTAGCCGCCGTCGGCCATCGGTGACGGATACCAGGGCGTGATCCAGACGGCGTCGACGCCCAACTCCCTGAGATACGGCAGACGGGCACGAAGGCCGGCGATGTCACCGATGCCGTCCCCGTTGCCGTCCGCGAAGCTGCGGATGTAGACCTGATAGATCACGGCGGTGCGCCACCAGGGCACGGTCGTGTTCTGCTGAATGCGGGTGCGGGGCACGTATCTTCCATTCCTCTTGCGAGTTGACCCTGGAAAATGCGCGGTTGGAGCGGCTCACCGCGCAGTAGTGCGGCTGTGCTGGTCCGGTTCGGGTCCCGGCCGGGGTGAGGAGGGATGTCGAGGACGCGCGACACGAGCCGCGCCGGTGGTGCCCCGGACGACAAGCCGGGTGGGCACCACCACCTGGGCCGGTTCCTCACTCGACCCCGACAGCGCGCCGAGGATCTGCTGAGCGAGCAACTCGCCCTGGTAGGCGACGGGTTGAGCAATGGTGGTGAGGTCGAGCAGCTCGGCCGTCTCATGGTTGTCGAATCCGATGACCGAGACGTCGTCGGGGGCGCGCAGCCCCATCCGGCCCAGCGTGCGCAGCGCGCCGAACGCCATCTGGTCCGACTCCGCGAAGACCGCGGTCGGCGGGTCCGGCAGGCTGAGCAACTGCGCCATGGCGGAGGCGCCTTCGTCGATCGTGAGGTTCCCAGGCGCCTCGAGATCGGGGTCGTAGGGGATCCCCGCCTGCGCCAACACGGTGCGGTAGGCGTGCTGCCGCACGATCGGGGTCGTGAAGCCCCGGGGGTCGCCGAGGGCGCCGGAGATCATGCCGATCCGCCGGTGCCCCAGATTGATCAGATGCCGCACCGCGGTGCTCGTGCCCTCGGCGTTGTCGATGGAGACGTGCCAACAGCCGGGGATGCGGGTGCCGAGCACGGCTATGGGCACTTCCAACGAGACCAGCGACTCGCTCTCGGTGGCCGAGAGCGGCAGGTTGAGCACGATCAGCGCGTCCACGCGCCGGCGCGGCGGCATCCGGGCGAAGAACCGCTCGTGCACGCGCTCGTCGCCGAGGTTGTACAGCAGGATGTCCAGGTCGTTGGCGCGCAGCACCGAGTCGATGCCGGCCACCACCTGGCTGTAGAACCACCGGTTGACGAACGGCAGGATGACGCCCACCGTGCCCGTCCGTCCGGAGGCGAGGCTCGACGCGTGCGGGGAGACCGCGTAGGACAGCTCCTCCGCGGCGCGCAGCACCCGCTCACGGGTCGCCTCCGAGACGTTCGGTAACCCGCGCAGCGCGCGGGACACGGTGGCGGTGGACACCTCCGCGCGCCTCGCGACGTCGATGATGCTGGCGGCCATAACCCTCCGATCACGGCGATGAGCCGAACGTACTGCCGAGGGCGGAGGGAATGCAATCGTTTACATGAAAGGATCTTGGCGATCCGGCGAATTGGTGTCCCTGACGGCCAGGTTGACAGAAGCGCCGCAGGTGAAAGCCCTGAAACGGGTGATGTAAACGTGTGCATGCAACGTGGCAACGGTGTCACCCTCCCCGGTGCCGGCCGGCCGCGCGGCAACGGGCCGACCACCAGCTTGGCAACTCCGGCGCCCGGAGTTGGGCGGAACGCCGAAACCCGCGCGTAACACGGAACCGGCCGCGCCTATTCTGACGTGGCACGACGGGGGATTCGGGGACTCGGGACCCGGGACTCGGGGCGAGGAGAGGTCGGGGGCGGATGACGGGGGAGAACCCGGCCGCGCTGCGGTTCGCGGCGCGGCTGCGCGAGTTGAAGGACCGGTCGGGGCTGAGCTTCGGCACCCTGGCCAAACGGCTGCACACCAGCACGTCGACGCTGCACCGCTACTGCGCCGGCACCGTGGTGCCGGCCGACTACGCCCCGGTCGAACGCCTGGCCCGCGCGTGCGGCGCGAGCCGCGCCGAACAGCTCGAACTCCACCGCCTCTGGCTCCGAGCCGACGCGCTACGGCCTGCGGCCCGCCAGGCGACGACGGCCGTTGCCGGTGCTTCCGCGGCTGTGACGGGCCTCGCGGCCCCGGCCCCCGCCGGAGGCGGGCCCGGCCTGCCGGCCGGTGGGGCTACGGCTCCCGACCCCGCCGGAGGCGCGGGGCATGTACGCCCCGCAGGGGCGGGCACCCCCGATGCTTCCGCAGGCGCGACGGGCCCTGCGGGGCCGGGGGGAGTTGGCCCCGGTGCGCCCGCAGTTGGGCCTGGCCTGGCGGCCGACGAGGTTGACGCGGGCGCCGGTCCTGCCGGTGCCGTGGCCGGTGCTTCGGCAGAGGTACCGGACCTTGCGGCCCCGGCCCCCGCCGGAGGCGGGCCCGGCCTGCCGGCCGGTGGGGCTACGGCTCCCGACCCCGCCGGAGGCGTGGGGCAGGTACGCCCCGGCGGGGCGGCTGCTCCGCCGGGTGGGCCCGGTCCCGCCAGCGCTGTGACGGGTGCTTCCCTGGAAGCTACGGGCCTCACGGCCCCGGCCGGGGGCGGTACGCCCGCCGGCACCGGGCGAGTCGGCGGCGCTGCCGCCGCGGGCGGCCAGCCCCGCACCCCGGTCCAGGCCGGCCTACGGCCGGCGAGGTGGGGTGGGCGGCTGCTCGGCGTGTGTGCCGCGCTCGTGGTCGTCGTCACGGCGGTGACCGTCGCGGCCGGGCGGGACGACGAGCCGGTGCCGCCCGCGCCGGGTGGGGCGGCGGCGGCCACGCCCGAGTCCGTGCCGCTGAGTTGGGAGACCCGCTCGCACGTCTGGGCCGGCGGCTGCGGGCACCGCTATCTCGTGGACCGCGATCCGGCCGCGGTGCCGGCCCCGCCCGTCGCGCAGGACGCCGCGGCCTGGGCCGCCGAACTCGGCGCGGTGCACGGCGGATCCACCATCGTGGAGTCGACCCTCAGGGCCGGCGGCCCGGAGCCGGTCGTGGTCGAGGCGGTGCACGTCCGGGTCGTCGAGCGGCGTCCGCCGCTCGACTGGCCGGCGTTCGACATGGAGTTGGGCTGCGGCGGCGCCCTCACCCCGGCCGCCTTCACCGTGGACCTCGACGCGGACCGGCCCATCGCCCACCCGAGGGACGGCTTCGACGGCATGAGCGAGGCCGAACTGCCGGCGCCCGAGCCGCCGTTCCTGGTCAGCGCGGACGAGCCGCTGGTGCTGCGCGTCGAGGCCGAAACCGTCGACTGCGACTGCGACTGGTACGTCGAGCTCGACTGGACGAGCGGCGCCGACAGCGGCCTCGCCAGGATCGACGACGACGGCCTGCCGTTCCGCACCAGCGGCGTGCCAGGACCCGCCGAGGAGGTCTACGCCCACCCGGAGGGCCGCTGGCAGCCGGGCCTCACCGGCTGAGCGAGCCCGCCCACCCCACCACCCCTTCAGGCCGTCAGGCCGTCCGGTGGCGCGCCCCGTGCACGGCCGCGATGATCGCCGTCGCGGCCGCCGCGACGGCGGCTATCGCGAAGCAGGTCACATACGCGTCCACCGTCGGCACGCCCGTGCCCGGCAGCACGTCGCCGACCAGGATGGCCGCCGTCGCCGCGCTCGCCAGGCTGCCACCGGCGGTGCGGACCAGCGAGTTGACGCCGCTGGCGATGCCGCTCTGCTCCATCGGCACGTGCTGGACGGCCAGCGTGCCGAGCGCCGCGTAGGCGATGCCGAAGCCGACGCCCTGGATGGCGCTGAAGATCAGGAAGTCGCCGACCGAGCCGTGCTGGAGGGCCAGCCACAGGTAGGCGAGGGCCGCGAAGGCCGAGCCGATGGCCAGCGTCCGCGCGGCGCCGAGCTTGGCCTCGAAGCGGCCGGCCAGGGCCGAGAAGAGCAGCATGGTGACGGTGCTCGGCAGCATGTAGAGGCCGACGTCCAGCACCGATCCCGACAGGCCGTAGCCGACGGCGTCCTCCGGGGTCTGGATGAAGTTGGACACCAGCTGGAAGGCCGCGAACATCGCGAAGCCGAGCAGCAGCGAGGCCAGGTTGGCGGAGAGCGACCGCGGCCCGACCAGCAGCGGCAGCCGCACCAGCGGGTCGCGGACCCGCAGCTGGGTCATGACCCAGACCACGCACAGCACGACCGCCGCCGCGAACAGGCCGAGTATCCGGGCGTCGGTCCAGCCCCAGGCGTTGCCCTGGCTGATGCCGAGCAGCAGGCTGACCAGGAAGCCGGCGAGCAGCAGGGCGCCCGGGATGTCGGGGCGGCCACCGGTGCGCGAGGTGGACTCGGAGGTGCAGGCGACCACGAAGCCGAGGCCGACGGCGGCCATGGCGGCGGAGATCCAGAAGACCGGGTGGTGGGTGTCGGTGTTGTCGGCGATGACGCCGGTGACCAGCATGCCGGCCGCGCCGCCGACGCCCATGGTGGCGCTGACGACGCCGATCGCGGTGGTGACCCGCTCCCGCGGGAAGGTGTCCCTGATCATGCCGATGGCCAGCGGGATCACGGCGGCCGCCGCGCCCTGGAGCGCCCGGCCGGCGATCATCACGGTCAGCGAGTCGGCGAGCGCGCAGACCACCGAGCCGACGACGAGCAGCATCATCGTCAGCATGATCATCTTCTTCTTGCCGTACATGTCGCCGAAGCGCGAGAGCAGCGGGGTGGCGACCGCGCCGGCCAGCAGCGTGGCGGTGAACACCCAGGCGACGGACGTCACGGTGGCGTCGAAGGTCTCGGCCAGCCGGGGCAGCAGGGGCAGGACGAGGGTCTGCTGCAGGGACACGACGAGACCGGACACGGCGAGTGCCAGGAGGGTCAGGCCGGGGCGGCTCGTCGTCGACCGACCGAGGCGGTTGGGCTCGGCCGCCGCGATGGTGGTGTCTGTCACAGGTGGCTCCTGTTTCCACGTTTCTACGGATTTCCACGATTACTTAACTCAGGAAAATAGTAGCTTACTTGACTTAGGCAATGAGCTGGTAAAGTGGGTCCATGGCCACACCACACCCGCCGGCCGCCCAGGTGCCGGCCGAAGTGATCCAGATCGAGCGCGAGCTGCACCGGATCGCCTACCTGAGCAGTCGGGCCAGACAGCACGACCGCCTCATGGCCCAGTCGGGCGTGCCGCTCGACCGGGCCGCCGTCTCCCTGCTGCGCGGCCTCGCCGACGTCGAGCGGCTGCGGGTGGGGGAGTTGGCCTCCCGGCTGAACGTGGAGGCGCCGCACGTCACCCGGCAGGCCCAGCGGCTCGAACGGGCCGGCTATGTGGAGCGCGGCCCCGACCCCGACGACGGCCGGGCCCAGCTGATCGGCCTCACCCCCACCGGCCGGGACGCCGTCGACCGGATCCGCCAGACCTCGCGGCGCGGCATGTGGGACGCGCTCGGCCACTGGGCCCCCGAGGACCTGGGCCGGCTCGCCGACCTCTTCCAGCGCATGGTCGACGACTTCGTCGACTACGCCGCCGAGCAGGAGGCCCGGGAAACCCGCGACGCCCAGGAGAGCCAGGAGACCTCCCGATCGCCCGTCGGACATGACGCATGAACCCCGCCGCCCCCGACCTGTTACGGGCCTCGGCCACGGCGCCGCGCCACTGCCGGCGCGCGGCGCCGGCGAGCGCGTGCTGGTCGCGGTCCACGACCCCGGCACCCACGAGATGCTCTCCACCACGCTGGAGCTCGCCGGCTACCGGGTCGGCACCGCCGGCAGCCGCACCGAGGCCGTCGCCCGGATCGCGCGGCACCGCTTCGACCTGGTGGTCATCGACGTGGTCCCGCCGGACGGCAACGGCATCCCCGTGCTCCGCCACCGGGACGCCGACCGCCCCCGGGTGTTGCTGCTGATCGCCCACGAGGCCCTCGGCAGCGTCGTCCACCGCCTCGGCCACGGGGTGGACGACTACGTCACCAAGCCGTTCCGCGTCGCCGAGGTGCTGGCCAGGGCGCACGTGCTGCTGCGGCGCGACGGGCCGCCGCGCGCCGAGGCCCCGCCCGGCTACGCGGACCTGACGTTGGACGACGTCACCTGCCGGGTGCGGCGCGGCGAACGCGTGCTGGACCTGACCCCGGCCGAGTACCGGCTGCTGCGCTACCTGCTGGCCAACGCGGAGCAGGTCGTCACCAAGGAGCAGATCTGCTACCACGTCTGGGGCGAGTTCCGGGGCGACAACGCGATCGAGAAGCTGGTCTCCCGGCTGCGCCGCAAGGTCAACCAGCAGCAGCCCGCCCTCCTCCACACCCGCCGCGGCTTCGGCTACTGGCTCGGCCGACTGTGACCCCGGTCACGTCAGGTTGACGTCAGGTAGCCGGCCGGTCGCGGTCAGCGGCGCCCGGTTTCCTGGACCCGAGGTCGAGAGAGGCGCCGCCACCGGCGTCGGCGCCTCCACCCCCCACCCCCAGGAGCGAGATGACCGACGCCAAGGCCGCCCCCGCACCAGCCCCTGGACTGAAGAACGCCAGCGCCGTCGTCACCGGCGGCGGCTCCGGCATCGGCCGGGCCACCGCCCTGCGGCTGGCCGCGGCCGGCGCCCGCCTCGTCGTGGCCGACATCGACGCCCCGGCCGCCGAGCGGGTCCGCGCGGAGATCGAGGCCGGCGGCTCCACCGCCGTCACCGTGGTCGGCGACCTCGGCGACCAGGCCGTCGTCGACGCCGTCGTCGCCACCGCGGTCGACCGGTTCGGCCGGCTCGACGTGCTGGTCAACAACGCCGGCGTGATGGACGACATGTCCGCCACCGCCGACGTCACGGACGCGATGTGGGAGCGGCTGCTCACCGTCAACCTCACCGCCCCCTTCCGCCTCACCCGCGCCGCGCTGCCCGTGATGCTCGCCCAGGGCTCGGGCGCCATCGTGAACACCGCGTCCGAGGCGTCCCTGCGCGGCAGCGCGGCCGGCACCGCCTACACGGTCTCCAAGTGGGGCGTCGCCGGCCTCACCCTCTCCACCGCCGTGATGTACCGGGACACCGGGATCCGGATCAACGCCGTGGCGCCGGGCGGCACCCGCACCAACATCGCCGTCAGCCCGGGCCCCGGCCGCGGCCCGCGGGCGATCGGCGCGCACCGCGCGGCGGTCGGCCGGGTCGCCGAGGCCGACGAACTGGCCGCCGCGATCGTGTTCCTCGCCTCCGACGCCGCCAGCAACATCAACGGCGTCGTGCTGCCGGTCGACAACGGCTGGTCGGCCGTCTGACCCCGCCGGCACGGCTCACCCCACCACCCCCTCACGAAGGACAGGCATGTCGTTATCCGAAACCAGCCTCCCCTCCGATCCCCAGGAGCCCGGATTCGACCCCGACGCCCTGCGCGCCCGCTACCGCGCCGAACGCGACCGCCGCCTGCACCCGCGGGGGAGCGGTCAGTACCGGCCCGCCACCGGCGACTTCGGCTACTACGTGGACGACCCCTACGCCACCGACCACACCAGGGAGCCGCTGCACGACCGGGTGGACGCCGTGGTCGTCGGCGGCGGCTTCGGCGGGCTGCTCGCCGCCGCCCGGCTGCGCCAGGCCGGCCTCGACCGGATCCGGGTGATCGAGCGGGGCGGCGACTTCGGCGGCACCTGGTACTGGAACCGCTATCCGGGCATCCACTGCGACATCGAGTCCTACGTCTACCTCCCGCTGCTTGAGGAGGTCGGCTACGTCCCCGAGTGGCGCTACGCGCCGGGCGAGGAGATCCGCCAGCACGCCCGCGCGATCGGCCGCCACTTCGACCTCTACGCCGACGCCCGCTTCGGGACCGAGGTCGACGGG
Organism: Streptomyces mayteni; assembly: GCF_054783955.1. Lineage (NCBI taxonomy): Bacteria > Bacillati > Actinomycetota > Actinomycetes > Kitasatosporales > Streptomycetaceae > Streptomyces > Streptomyces mayteni. The sequence goes on from NZ_BAAGPR010000104.1 coordinate 25,433, forward strand.
CTGCGCTGGGACGACGCCGCCGGCGAGTGGACCGTCTCCACCGACCGCGGCGACCGGATCGCGGCCCGCTACGTCGTGGTCTCCGGCGGCCCGTTCGGCCGCCCCAAGCTCCCCGGCATCCCCGGCATCGAGACCTTCCGCGGCCACACCTTCCACACCAGCCGCTGGGACTACGCCTACACCGGCGGCGGACCGGACGGCGACCTGCACCGGCTGGCCGACAAGCGCGTCGGCGTCATCGGCACCGGCGCCACCGCCATCCAGTGCGTCCCCCACCTCGGCGCGGCCGCCGGCCACCTCTACGTCTTCCAGCGCACCCCGTCGTCCGTCGCCGAGCGCGGCAACCGCCCCACGGAACCCGGCTGGGCCGCCGCCCTCACCCCTGGCTGGCACCACGAGCGCCGCGAGAACTTCCTCGCCGCCGTCAGCGGCGCGCCGACCGAGGTGGACCTGGTCGACGACGGCTGGACCGCCGGCGGCCACCTGCTCGGCACCCTGATGCCCCGCGTCGACCACCGGCCGGACGGGGAGCCGGACGAGGAACGCGACCGCCTGCTCGAACTGGCCGACTTCCGGATGATGAACGAGATCCGCGCCCGCGTCGACCGGATCGTCGCGGACCCGGCCACCGCCGAGACCCTCAAGCCCTGGTACCGCTACGCCTGCAAGCGCCCCACCTTCAGCGACACCTACCTGGAGACGTTCAACCGCCCCAACACCACCCTGGTGGACACCGCGGGCCCCGGCATCGAGCTGCTCACCGAGCGGGCCGTGGTGGTCGACGGCGTCTCCTACGAGGTGGACTGCGTGATCTTCGCCACCGGCTTCGACCTCACCCTGCCCACCCAGGACCGCACCGGCTTCCCGATCCACGGCCGGGCGGGGCGCACCCTCGCCGAGCACTGGGCGGCGGGGCCACGCACCCTGCACGGCTTCTACAGCCACGGCTTCCCCAACCTCTTCCACCTCGGCGCGCTGCAGAACGCCAGCTCGGTGAACTTCACCCACGTCCTCGACGAACAGGCCAAGCACATCGGGGAGGTGGTCGCCGAGGCCATGAAACGCACCGACCACCGGGTGGAGCCCACCGCCGAGGCCGAGGAGGACTGGCAGGCCACGCTCCACGAACGCGGCGTCGACCACTCGGCGTTCCACGCCGAGTGCACCCCCGGCTACTACAACAACGAGGGCCGGGTGCGGGCCGGCCGCCGCCCCTCGTTCGGCGACGGGCCGATCGCCTTCCACCGGCTGATCAGGCGGTGGCGCACGGAGGGAGGGCTGCGCGATGTCCTCGCCGACTGACGCACGCCCCAGCCGCCTCGACCCCGCCGGCGCCCGGCGGCCCGCCACCGGCGCCGGCTGGCGCGCCACCCGGCTCAACCACCCCAACCCGCTGTGGGGTTCCAACGGCGTCGCCTTCGGCCCCGACGGCCGGCTCTACGTGGCACAGTTCCTCGCCGGCCGGATCAGCGCCGTCGAGGTGGCCACCGGCGACGTGGAGACCGTCGTCGGCCCGGGCGACCCCGTCCAGGCCCCTGACGACCTCGCCTTCGGCGCCGACGGCGCCATGTACATCGCCGACCTCACCCCCGGACGGGTCTGGCGCCGCACCCCGGCCGGCGAGTTCCACCTGGTCACCGCGGACGTCGCCCAACCCAACGGCATCACCTGCGTCGGCGACCGGCTCTTCGTCAACGAGATGCGCTCGGACGGCCGGCTGTTCGAGCTCTTCCCCGACGGCCGCGACCCCGTGGTGCTCGCCGACGACCTCGCCTTCGGCAACGCCATGCAGCGCGGCCCCGACGGCTGGCTCTACTACCCGCACATGATCACCGGCCAGGTCTGGCGGGTGCACCCGGACGGCGGCCCGGCCGAACTCTTCGCCGACGCCGTCGACGAGCCGGTGGCCGTCCGCTTCGACCAGGGTGGCGCCCTGGTGGTGCTCTCCCGCGGCCCGGCAGGACTGCTCACCAGGATCGACCGGGACAGCGGCCGGCGCACCCTGCTGGCCACCGGCGTGACCGGCCTCGACAACGCCGCCTTCGACGCCGAGAACCGGATGCTGGTCTCCAGCTACGCCAGCGGCGGCATCACCGAGGTCCACCCGGACGGCAGGACCAGGGACCTCGTACCGCGTGGGCTCAACGGGCCGTTCGGGATTACCGTCGACCTGGGCGGCCGGGTGCACGTCGCCGACCACTTCAGCCTGACCAGCACCCCGGCGCCGGCCGAGACGGTCGCCCAACCGCCATGGCCCGACGAGGCGTTGACCCGTCGCCTGATCATCTTCGCACACGGCCTGACCGCCGACGACGGCCTGCTCCACCTCACCACCCGACGCGGCGAGGTGCACACCCACGACCCGGCCGACGACACCACCCGGGTGCGGGTCAGCGGGCTGCGCGATCCGGTCGGGATCGCCGTCGCCAGGGACGGCGCGCTGCTGGTCGCCGAGGCCGGCGCGGGCCGGGTGCTGCGCGTCGACGCGGCGGACGCCGTCACCGTGCTCGCCGAGGGCCTGCCGCACCCGGTCGACGTGGCCCTGGACGGCGCCGGGCGCCTCCACGTCACCGACGACGAACTCGGGGCGGTGGTACGGCTGGACGACGCAGGCGGCGGTCCAGGCACGACCGTCGCGGACGGCCTCGGCGCGCCCCAGGGGCTGGTCGTCGACGGCGACGAGCTGTTCACCGTGGAGACCGCGCGCCGCAGACTGCTGGCGATCTCGCTGACCACCGGCGAGCGCCGGGTGGTCGCCGAGCACCTGCCGGTCGGCCGGCCGCCGGCCACCGGGCGGGCCGAGCCGCCGGCCCCGCCGGGAGGGGCGGG
>NZ_BAAGPR010000105.1:0-28156 GCF_054783955.1 Streptomyces mayteni
GTGCGCGCCGACGCGGTGCGGCTCCCCGCCTCGGCGGCGGCCGAGAACCCCGGCACGGCCGGCGACACCGCCTCCGGCGGGGCCCCGGAGCCGGCCTCGAGCGACGCGTCTCACGCGCCGGGCGGAGCCAACGGCCAGAGCCGGGCCGACACCGCCGCGCCGGCGGCCGACGAAACCCCCGGCGAAGCCGGGACGGCCGTGGCCGGCGAGGCCCCGGAGGCGGGCGCCAACGGTGCGTCCTCCGGCGGAGCCGGGGGAGAGGGTCCGGGCGGAGCCCGGGGGGCGGTGGCCGGGGCAACCGCCCCCGCGGGGGTCCGGGGCGTAGCCCCGGAATTGGCTCCCGGGGACGCGTCTCCCGGCGGTGTCAACGGCCAGGGTCGGGCCGATGCCGCGGCCGGGGCGGAGCGGTTGGCCGCACCGGTGGCGGATGCCACGCCGCCCGGCGGAGCCGGGACGGCCGCCTCCGGCGGGGATCGGGGCGGAGCCCCGGAACCCCTCCCGGGTGGGGGCCCGGAACCCCTCCTGGGTGGGGGCCGGGGGGATGGCGCCGGTGGCGGGGAGGGGCAGGGGCCCAGCCGGAGGCTGGTCGTGGCGAGGGGGATCGCCGTGGGGGCCGGGGTGGTCACGGCGGGGCTGATGGGGTACGGGACGTACGCCGCCCGGCGTCTCGTCACGCGCCACGTGAGCGTCACGCTCCCGCGACTGCCCCGCGCAGCGGACCGGTATCGGATCGCCGTCGTCAGTGACATCCACCTCGGGCCGCTGCTCGGCCGTTCGCACTGCCAGCGGGTGGTGGACACCATCAACCGCACCAGCCCCGACCTCGTCACCGTCGTCGGCGACCTGGTGGACGCCGAGGTCGACGACCTGCGGTCGGCGGCCGCGCCGTTGGCGGGGATCGAGGCCAGGGACGGCGTCTACTTCGTCACCGGGAACCACGAGTACTACGTGGACACCGCGGCCTGGGTGGACCACGTCAGGGAGCTCGGCCTGCGTCCGCTGACCAACGCCCGTGACGAGCTGGCCCACTTCGACCTGGCCGGCGTCAACGACGTGGCGGGCGAGGGCACCGACTTCGGCGGTCCGGACTTCGAGGCCGCGCTCGGCGACCGCGACCCGGCCCGGGTCAGCGTGCTCATGGCGCACCAGCCGGTGCAGATCCACGACGCCGTCGACCACGGCGTCGACCTCCAGCTGTCTGGGCACACCCACGGCGGGCAGATGTGGCCGCTCAACTACCTCGCGGCCACCGCCAACCCGACGCTGGCCGGCCTCGACCGGTACGGCGACACCCAGCTCTACGTCACCCGCGGGGCCGGCGCCTTCGGCCCGCCCGTCCGGATCGGCGCCGATCCGGACGTCACGCTGCTGGAGTTGCGCAGCGCGGACTGAGCCCCGCCGAACGGGGCACCTTGTCCGGTTTTCGTCTCAGCCGCTCGTCCGGGTCAACTAATCACGCCACGAAGGTGTCCTAGATAACAAGCAGGGCACAACCTGACAGCGTGACGGAAACAGCGCGCCAGGGGCGAGGAGGAGAGTGGGGGCATGACGGACGAGGTCCAGACGGAGCCGGGGTTGATCATCAGAGGGCGGGTGCGGGATTCCCTGGGGGTGGCGTTGCCCCGTGCCGTCGTCACGTTGTCCGGCGCGGCCGGCGGCCGGCACCTGGTGAAGACCCGCAGCGCGGACGACGGCGCGTTCAGCGTCGAGGCGCCCGGGCATGGGGAATACGTGCTGGTCGCGTTCTCCCCGCAGTTGGGAAGTCAGCAGGTGGCCGTCCGGCTCGAAGGCCGGCCGGTCGAGGTCGAGTTCCGGATGGACGTGCCGGGCGCCGGCACCGAATGATCAGGGAACAGGCGTCGAACGGCCATGGAACGATCATGGAATGAGCATTGAACGAGCACCGGAAGGGCCCGCCGTGGACACCGGAGGGCCACCGGATCCGTCGGGACGTGAGGAGGAGGTGTCCAAGGAGCGGAACGCCGGCGTCCAGATTTGTGTCCCCTCCGTTGCCCCCTGACCCATGCGCGGGCAGGACCACTGTGGTTGGCTGGCCTCCCAAACGTCTTCGGAGGAAGGGCGCGGAGAGTTGCGACGGATCCGGGCCAGAGGGGCCATCGGCCTCGGGCTTGTGGTGGTGCTTGCGGTCGGCGCCATCGGTGGCTGGATGTTCTTCCGGTCGAGTGGTGGCGACGACGAGCCGATCGTGGTCGGCACCACCTCGACACCGACCATCCTCGACCCGGGCGGCGCCTTCGACGCCGCCGGCGCGGCGTTGATGAGCAACCTCTACCAGTCCCTGATGACCTACGCGCCGGGGCAGGAGGAGCCGGTCCCGGACGCCGCGGAGAGCTGCGAGTTCACCGACAACCAGCTCACGGTCTACCGCTGCACCCTCCGGGACGACCTGTCCTTCAGCAACGGCGACGAGGTCACGCCAGACGACGTCAAGTTCTCCTACGAGCGCGTCCTCTCGATGGCCGACCGCGCGGCCCGCGAGGCCGAGGACGACAGCATCCCGGAGGAGGAGAAGTTCGCCTTCGCAGGCCCCTCCAGCCTGCTGGCCAGCCTGGAGGCGGTGCGCGTCGACGGGCAGGACATCATCTTCGAGCTCAACCAGCCGGACGCCACCTTCCCGCTGGTCGTCGCGGGCAGCGCGGGCGCCATCGTCCACCAGGACAGCTACAGCGCCATCGAGCCGCGCACCGACGGCCAGGTGGTCGGCTCGGGCCCCTTCCTGCTCGACAGGTACCGGGCCAACGAGTACGCCGAGTTGGTGCCCAATCCGGGCTACCACGGCGCCGTCGACACCCCCGACACCCCGGTGACCGTGCGGTACTTCGTCCAGTCCGACGACGGCACCGCGGCCGAGGAGCAGCTGGCCGACGCCTGGGACGCCGGCGAACTCGACGTCAACAACGGGCGGATGCCGCCCGCCGTGATGTCCGAGCTCAACCGCAGCGACTCCAGCATCCGGGTCGCCGAGACCACCGGCGGCAGCATCCGGGTGCTCGCCTTCAACACCGACCAGGGCATGCCGATGAGCGAGGCGGTCGCCCGCCGGGCCGCCGCCACCCTGATCGACCGCGAGGCGATCTCCCGCCGTGTCCAGCAGGACACCGTGGAGCCGCTGTACTCGCTGATACCCGTCGGCTTCACCGGCCACGGCACCCCCTACTACGACCACTTCAGGGGCGTGAGCGTCGACTCGCTCCGCACCGAGATGGAGTCGGCGGGACTCGAACTCCCGGTCCGCTTCAACCTGGCGTACTCCCGGGGCGTCGCCAACCACGCCGAGGCCGAGCTGATCCAGCAACAGCTCGAAGAGGGCGGCCTGTTCGACGTCGAGATCAGCTACCACGACTGGGCCGAGTTCATCCCCACCATCTACGGCACCCGCGGCTACGACGCGTACCTCATCGGCTGGACCCCGGACTTCCCCGACCCGGCCACCTTCACCGACACCATCCTCGGCCCCGGCGACGCCCTGGCCACCGGCTTCAGCGACAACGCGATCAACGAGCTGATCAGCCGCACCCACGGGGAGCTGGACCGCGGGCGCGCCGCCGAGGACTTCCTCACCATCCACGACCTGGCCGCCGGCTCGGCGCCGATCGTCCCCATCTGGCAGGACCGGCGCACCGTGATCAGCACCGTCGAGATCAGCGGCACCCAGAACCTGGTCTCGCACAGCGGTGTGTGGCGGCTGTGGGAGCTGCACCGCATCTGATCTTTAGGGCAGGATGCTGGCATGGCACGTTTACGGCACACCCTCGCGCTGGCCTCGGTCGACCGCGGCCGCGTCGAGAGCTTCATCGCCGTGGTCCACGAGGTGTTGGAGAGCCTGCACGCGGAGGACGGCACGCTGGTCGCCGAGGACGGGCGCACCGTGCGCGGCGCCCGGCTGCTCGCCGGTGAGCACCTGGCGCCCGGCGCCCGCTACCGGGGCACCGCCGGCGCGGACGGGATCCTGCCCACCGAGGGCGGCACCCCGCGCTGGTCGGACGGCGAGTTGACGGTCCTCGGCTGGGACCGGGCGAAGGAGACCGCGCTCCGGTTCGACCTCGGCCGCGAGGAGCAGGAGCTGTCCAGCGGTGCGAAGTCCTCGGCGGCCCGGGTGGTCACCGAGGTGCGGCTGGCCAGCTCGGACCGGCCGCAGCGCGCCGGGCTCTCGGTGGCCGGCGCGCTGACCAGGGCCGACGGCCGGCCGCGCCGCTGGCGCTCGTTCACCGTCAAGGGCCGTCTCGACCTGGGGCGTTGGTGGGAGGCCGCCGGCGGCGCGCCGGGCCGGCCGCCGGTGTCCATCGGCATCCGCTACGCGCTGCTGCGCGCCGACCTCCAGGCGGTGCCGCGCCCCACGGCGGACGGCACCTGGCGCCTCGAGGTGCTGACCGTGCTGCGCGGCCGCGGCCTGGCCAGGCCCGTGGTGGCGGTGCCGCTGCTCGCCACCCGGCGGCTGCTGCACCGCAGCCTGGCGCAGGCGCTCGACCGGCTCGCCGAGGACTGGTGCACCCGGGTGGTGTCGGAACTCGCCCGCGATCCCGAGACGTTCCGCCAGTGGCTGCTCGACGAGGCCTGCCGCGATACCTCGCGGTAGCGGTCACGGTCACGGTCGCGGTCAGAGGACCTTGCCCGGGTTGAGGATGCCGAGCGGGTCGAACACCTCCCGGATCGACCGCTGCAACGCCACGCTCTCGGGGCCGAGTTCACGGGCCAGCCAGTCCCGCTTCAGCACGCCGACGCCGTGTTCGCCGGTGATGGTGCCGCCCAGCTCCAGGCCGAGCGCCATGATGTCGTCGAACGACGCCTGGGCGCGCCGCCCTTCGTCCTCGTCGGCGGAGTCGAAGCAGACCGTGGGGTGGGTGTTGCCGTCCCCGGCGTGCGCGACCACGCCGATGGTCAGCCGCTGGCGTTCGGCGATCGCCGCGACGCCGTCCAGGAACTCGGCGAGCCGGCCGCGCGGCACGCACACGTCGTCGATCATCGTGGTGCCCTTGACCGACTCGAGCGCGACCAGCGTGGCGCGCCGGGCGGCGAGCAGCAGCTCGGACTCGGCCGCGTCGTCGGCCGGCACCACCTCGGTGGCGCCGGCGGCCCGGCACAGCTCGCCGACGGCGGCCAGGTCGGCGGCCGGGTCGGGGGTGTCGAAGCCGGCGAGCAGCAGCGCCTGGGTGGATTCCGGCAGGCCCATCCTGGTCACCCGGTTCACGGCCTCGATGGTCGTCGCGTCCATCAGTTCGAGCAGCGAGGGCGTGTGCCCCGCCGCCATGATCCTGGCGACCGCGTCGCCGGCCGCCGCCGTCGAGTCGAACTCGGCCGCCAGCACCAGCTGTTGCGGCGGCGCCGGCTTCAGCGCGAGCACCGCCCCGACGACCACCCCGAGGGTGCCCTCGGAACCCACGAAGAGCCGGGTCAGGTCGTAGCCGGCGACGCCCTTGGCGGTGCGCCGCCCGGTGCGCAGCAGCCGGCCGTCGGCCAGCACCACGTCGAGGCCGAGCACGTACTCGGCGGTCACCCCGTACTTGACGCAGCAAAGACCGCCCGAGCCGGTGCCGATGTTGCCGCCGATGGTGCACTGCTCCCAGCTCGACGGGTCGGGGGGATAGGCGAGGCCGTGCGCGGCCACCGCCTTCGACAGGTCGGCGTTGACGACCCCTGGCTCGACCACGGCGATCCGGTTCACCGGGTCGATCTCCAGGATGGCGTCCATCCTGGTCAGCGAGAGCACCACGCAGCCCTCGACGGCGTTGGCCGCGCCGGAGAGCCCGGTTCTGGCGCCCTGCGGCACCACGGGCACCCGCAGCGCGGTCGCGGTGCGCAGCACGTGCCGCACCTGGTCGACGGTGCGCGGCAGCACCACGACGGCCGGCGCCCCGGCGGGGCAGAAGCTGGCCATGTCGTTGGCGTAGGAGGCGGTGACGTCGGGGTCGGTGAGGATCGATTCCGGCGGAAGCCCTTCGCGAAGCAGTGCCACGAGTTCGCTCATGCAAGGCAGCTTGGCAGCTCGGGCGCCGAAAACCCATGGTCGGGGAAGGGCCCCGCCGGACCGGCCGGGATCAGCCCTGGCCGTCGTTCCCGATCACGCCCGAGACCCAGTTCGCGTGGGCGGCCGCGCTTGGCATCACGTTGGGGCTGACGGCGCAGCCGTTGACGCTGCGGCTCTCCAGGGCCACCAGCTCCCAGCGGCCGTCCCGCCACCGCACCGCCGGCGTGCCGGAGTCACCCGAGCAGTTGCCGGTGGCGGGGTTCTTCGGGTCGTCCACGCACAGGTCGCCCTCGGTCAGGTCGTAGATGCCGCCGACCACGCAGTTCGCGCCGTCGATCACCGAGGTCCGCAGCTGGTTGAGGCGCACGGGGGCCTCGGTCTGGCCCACGGCCGTGATGCCCCAGCCGAGGACCCGCAGCCTGTCGCCCGTCGTGGCCTCCTCGTTCGCGACGGCCAGCGGCTCCTGGTCCACCGGGCGGTCGAGGCGGAGCAGCGCGACGTCGGACTGCCGGTCGCCGGGCGTGGTCCAGTAGTCGGGGTGGACGACCGTCTCCACGACGCGCGCCGTGCTGCCGCCGCTGGTGCGGTCGTTGGAGCCCACCCGGACGTCGAAGACCGCCGGGTCGTAGGGCCGGCTGGCCGCCTGGTCGTAGACGCAGTGCGCCGCCGTCAGCACCCACTGCTCGTCGATCAGCGAGCCGCCGCAGCGGAACCGGTGCCGGCCGTCCGGGTCCCAGTTCAGCGCGGTGACGAAGGAGTACTCGCCGGTGGCCGGCTCCCCTCCGATGATCCTCGGGGACACGGGCTCCGCCTGGGCCGGGCCCTGGAAGGCGGTCAACGCGCCGGCCGTCAGCGCCACCACCAGGGCGGCGCGGGTCATCGGTTTCCTGCTCACATCGGCTCCTTCACCAGGTGCGCCGCCCACTGCGGGCACGGCTGAGCAGGACGCTATGGGCTCGGTCTTTCCGAGATCTGTCACGGTGAAGGCGGGTGGGGGTGAAGGCGGAGGGGTGGGCCGGCGCGCTCCGCGCCGGCCCACCCCGTGGAGTTCCGCTCAGAAGCGCCGGGTGATCAGCGCCCGCTTGACCTCCTGGATGGCCTTGGTGACCTCGATGCCACGCGGGCAGGCGTCCGTGCAGTTGAAGGTGGTGCGGCAACGCCACACGCCGTCACGGTCGTTGAGGATCTCGAGCCGCTGCTCCCCACCCTCGTCGCGCGAGTCGAAGATGAAGCGGTGCGCGTTGACGATGGCCGCCGGGCCGAAGTACTGGCCGTCGTTCCAGAACACCGGGCAGGACGAGGTGCACGCGGCGCACAGGATGCACTTGGTGGTGTCGTCGAAGCGCTCCCGGTCGGCCGCCGACTGGAGGCGCTCCCTGGTCGGCTCGTTGCCTTTGGTGATCAGGAACGGCATCACGTCGCGGTACGCCTGGAAGAACGGCTCCATGTCGACGATCAGGTCCTTGAGGACCGTCATGCCCTTTATCGGCTCGATCGTGACGGGCTTGGTGGCCCGCCCCTCGCCCAGGTCGGCGATGTCCTTGATCAGGGTCTTGCAGGCCAGCCGGTTGCGGCCGTTGATCCGCATCGCGTCCGAGCCGCAGATGCCGTGCGCGCAGGAGCGGCGGAAGGTCAGCGTGCCGTCCAGCTCCCACTTGATCTGGTGCAGCGCGTCGAGCACCCGCTCCTTGGGGTCGATGCGCAGCTCGAAGTCCTGCCAGACCGCCTCGGCACCCTCCTCCGGGTTGAACCGGCGGATCCGGAAGGTGACGGTGACCAGGTGCTCGGCGGCCGACGGGGCCTCGTCGGTCTTCTCCAACGTGGGGGTAGCCATCAGTACTTACGCTCCATCGGCTGGTAGCGGGTCTGGACGACGGGCTTGTAGTCAAGCCGGATCGACTCGTTGCCCTCGGCGTCGACCTCGCGGTAGGCCATGGTGTGCCGCATGAAGTTGACGTCGTCGCGGTTGGGGTAGTCCTCGCGGTAGTGGCCGCCGCGGGACTCCTGGCGGGCCAGCGCGGAGACCACGAGCACCTCGGCGAGCTCCAGCAGGTTGCCGAGCTCCAGGGCCTCGAGCAGGTCGGTGTTGTACCGCCTGCCCTTGTCCTGCACCGACACGTTCCTGAAGCGGCTGCGCAGGGCGGTGATGTCCTCCAGCGCCTCCTTGAGCGTCTGCTCGGTGCGGAAGACCATGGCGTTCTTGTCCATGGTGTCCTGGAGGTCCCGGCGGATGGCGGCCACCCGCTCGCTGCCGGTGGAGGAGCGCATCCGCTCCACCTCGTCGGCCACGAGGCTCTCGGGGCCCTCGGGGAGCTCGACGAAGTCGGCGGTGGCCGCGTACTCGGCGGCCGCGATGCCGGCGCGCCGGCCGAACACGTTGATGTCGAGGAGCGAGTTGGTGCCGAGCCGGTTGGCGCCGTGCACCGAGACGCAGGCGACCTCGCCGGCCGCGTAGAGCCCGGGCACCACGTCGGTGTTGTTGGACAACACCTCGCCCCTGACGTTGGTCGGGATGCCGCCCATCGCGTAGTGCGCGGTCGGCTGGATCGGGATCGGGTCCGTGTACGGCTCGATGCCCAGGTAGGTGCGCGCGAACTCGGTGATGTCCGGCAGCTTGGCGTCCAGCTGCTCAGGCGGCAGGTGCGTCAGGTCCAGGTAGACGTGGTCGCCCTCGGGGCCGCAGCCGCGACCCTCGCGGATCTCCGTGTAGATGGAGCGGGAGACGACGTCGCGCGAGGCCAGGTCCTTCATGACGGGCGCGTACTTCTCCATGAAGCGCTCGCCGTCCTTGTTGCGGAGGATGCCGCCCTCGCCGCGGGCGCCCTCGGTGAGCAGGATGCCCATCCGCCAGATGCCCGTCGGGTGGAACTGGAAGAACTCCATGTCCTCGAGCGGCAGGCCGCGCCGCCAGGCGGCGGCCTGGCCGTCGCCTGTGAGGGTGTGCGCGTTGGAGGTGACCCGGTAGAACTTGCCGTTGCCGCCGGAGGCGAAGACCACGGCCTTGGCCTGGAAGACGTGCAGCTCGCCGGTGGCCAGCTCGTAGGCGACGACGCCCGCGGTGCGCTTCTCCCCGTCGACCTCGGTGAGCAGCAGGTCGAGCACGTAGAACTCGTTGAAGAACTCCACGCCCTCCTTGACGCAGTTCTGGTACAGCGTCTGGAGGATCATGTGCCCGGTGCGGTCGGCCGCGTAGCAGGAGCGGCGGACCGGGGCCTCGCCGTGGTTGCGGCTGTGGCCGCCGAAGCGGCGCTGGTCGATCCGGCCCTCGGGGGTGCGGTTGAAGGGCAGGCCCATCTTCTCCAGGTCGAGGACCGAGTCGATGGCCTCCTTCGCCAGGATCTCGGCGGCGTCCTGGTCGACCAGGTAGTCACCGCCCTTGACCGTGTCGAAGGTGTGCCACTCCCAGTTGTCCTCCTCGACGTTGGCGAGGGCGGCGGCCATGCCGCCCTGGGCCGCGCCGGTGTGGGACCTGGTCGGGTAGAGCTTGGTGAGCACCGCGGTGCGGCTGCGCTTGGTCGCCTCGATCGCGGCGCGCATCCCGGCGCCGCCAGCCCCGACGATGACGGTGTCGTACTTGTGGATCTGCATGAGTCGTCAGCCCCGTCAGCGGATGTTCGGGTCGAAGGTGAAGATGACCAGCGTGCCGAGCAGCACGGTGAAGACCGTGGCCGTGTAGAGCAGCATCTTCAGCCAGAAGCGGGTGGTGTCGCGCTCGGCGTAGTCGTTGATGATCGTGCGCAGGCCGTTGCCGCCGTGGAGCATGGCGAGCCAGAGCATGATCAGGTCCCACGCCTGCCAGAACGGCGAGGCCCAGCGGCCGGCGACGAAGGCGAAGCTGACCTTGGAGACGCCGCCGTCCAGGACGAGCTGGATCAGCAGGTGGCCGAGCACCAGCACCACGAGCACGATGCCGGACAGCCGCATGAACAGCCAGCCGTAGAGCTCGAAGTTGGTGCGGGTGGCGCGCGGGGTGCGGCCGGTGCGGGCCCGGGGCGGCTCGATGACCGGCGCCGGGTTGTCCGGGGAGTAGGTGGTGTCGGTGACCTGGGTGGTCTCGATGGCCATGATCATCAGCTCCCGAACAGCTCACGGAACGCGTGGCCGAGGACCGGATAGGCGGCCCCCGCCATCAGGACGACCCAGACGCCGACGACGGTCCAGAGCATCTGCCGCTGGTAGCGGGCGCCCTTGTTCCAGAAGTCGACGGCGACGACCCGCAGGCCGTTCAGCGCGTGGAAGAGCACGGCGGCCACCAGGCCGTACTCCATGAACGCCACGATCGGGGTCTTGTAGACCGCGATGGTGTCGTCGTACGCCTCGGGGGAGACCCGGACGAGCGCGGTGTCCAGGACATGGACAAAGAGGAAGAAGAACACCAGGACACCGGTGACGCGGTGCGCCACCCATGACCACATGCCTTCCCGGCCGCGGTACAGCGTTCCTGCCGGCACGGAAGAACCCTTCAGCAAGCGATCAGGGCCTGCCGGCAGCTCCTGCTCCTGTGGGACGTCGGTCGGGCCCGGCCGGGTACGGTCCTCCGGCCGCCGCCATGCTATCGGCGGCTTCGGGCGGCTTCGTCGCGGGGGGCGCCCAGCGGCCAGGACCGCGCGGATTGTCGGCCGTCGCGCATCGCGTTTGCCAAGCGATGGCCAGCGGTTACCTTCGAGGTATGCGACAAGCGCCCTGGCGAATATTCGCACTGGCCACGGCCGTGGCGGTGATCGTCACGTCGGTGGCCCTGGCCGTGGTCAGGAGCGGCACCTCGGGCTCCACCGCCACCACCGGAAACACCTCCCCCACCCAGACCCCCACGGACCCGCTCACCCCACTCCCGGCCGGGCCGACCGGAGCGCCGGAGATCATCCCGGCCGTCCGCTCCTTCGACGCCGCCCAGGGCGACGGCTGGGCGCCGGCCGACTCGACCCGCGTGATAGCGGACTCCGGCGGCCCGCTCGCGGGCACCGCCGACCGGCTCGCCGACGACCTCGGCGTCGGCCGCGCCGACGACGGCGCCAGGGACGGCGACATAGAGCTGAAGCTCGACGACGGCGCCGACACCGGCGCCGAGGGCTACCACCTGGTGACCGGCGACCACCGGGTCACCATCACCGGCAGCGAGGACGCCGGCGTCTTCTACGGCACCCGAACGGTCGTACAGGCGGTGAGCGGCGCCGGCGGCCTCCCCGAGGGCGAGATCCGCGACCGGCCCGACCGCCCGCAGCGCGGCCTCTCCCTGGACACCGCGCGCAAGCCGTTCAGCGCCTCCTGGATCGAGGACCGGCTCCGCGAGATGGCCGACCTCAAGCTCAACCAGCTCCAGCTGCACTTCAGCGACGACCAGGGCTTCCGGATCGAGAGCGAGACCCACCCCGAGGTCGTCTCGGACGACCACCTCACCAAGGACGAGGTCCGCTCGATCCTCGACCTGGCCGACTCGCTGCACATCACCGTGATCCCGGAGATCGACTCGCCAGGACACCTCGGGGCGGTGCTCGACGCCCACCCGGAGCTCCAGCTCAGGCGGGCCGACGGCAGCGCCACGGCCGGCGCCATCGACATCGCCAACCCGGACGCGGCCGCCCTCCTCGACGACCTGATCACCGAGTACGCCGACCTCTTCCCCGGCCGCTACCTGCACCTGGGCGGCGACGAGTACGCGGCGCTGATGACGTCGGACCCCGAGGCCAGCTACCCGGACCTGGCGGCCGCCGCCCGCGACCGCTACGGCTCGGACGCCCGCGTCCAGGACCTGGCCACCGGCTGGCTCAACGACCGCGCCGACACGGCGCGCGGCGCCGACAAGGAGCCGCAGGTCTGGAACGACGGCATGTTCGCCGGCGGCGTCGTGCAGCCCGACAAGGAACGACAGGTCACCTACTGGACCGGCCGCGAGATCGGCGCCCGGGAGCCCGTCGAGTACCTGGACGGCGGCTGGCAGCTGCTGAACCTCAACTCCGAGTACCTCTACTACGTACTCGGTGAGCCCAACGGCTTCACCTATCCGACCGGTGAGCGTATCTATGACGAGTGGACACCAGACGTGCTGCGCGGTTCCGACGCCGTGCCCGACCGGTTCAGGAACGCGGACGACATCCCGGGCGGCCGGTTCGCGGTCTGGTGCGACCTGGCGGACGCCCAGACCCCGGAGCAGGTGGCGGCCGGCATCCGCCTGCCGCTCGCCGCGGTGTCCCAGAAGCTGTGGAACCCGGACCGGCCCTCGCTCAGCTGGGCCGAGTTCACGTCGCTCGCCGACCGGGTCGGAGTCTGAGCCGGCCCGGGCAAGGCCGTCGATTCGGCCGGACCGGCCGAGGCCACGCGAACAGCCGGGGCCGCCACCCCCCACAGGAGAGACCCCGGCTGTCGCCGGCCTCGGGCCTGACCGGGCCCGGGTCCGTATCTCGTACAGCGTCGAACACCAGGAATCTGTTACCGAGCGGATACGTCCGGATGCGCCATGGACTTAGCGCGGCGAGACCGCGTAGCGTTCAGGCACTGGAGACACACAGTTACCAACCTTGAAACGCAAGCGGCGTGAGCCGCCAAGGGGGGCCGGGAGTGCAGGGGGCAGACGTCGAATTGACCGCGGCGGTTCACGCGGCCCAGGAAGGGGACGAGACCGCCTTCCGGGCGGTCTTCAGAGCGGTCCACCCACGGCTGCTCGGCTACGTGCGGACCATCGTGGCCGAGCCCGACGCCGAGGACGTCACCGCGGAGGCGTGGCTGCACATATCGCGCGACCTCCAGCGGTTCAGCGGCGACGCGGACCGGTTCCGCGGCTGGACGGCGCGGATCGCTCGCAACCGGGCGCTCGACCACCTCAGGGCCAGAGGCCGCCGGCCGCAGGAGTACCGGGCCGACGAGGAGGTGCTCGCCGACCTGCCGTCCTCGGCCGACACCGCGGAGGAGGCGATGAACGCGCTCGCCACCACCCGGGCCCTGGCCCTGGTCGCCGAACTCCCGCAGGAGCAGGCCGAGGCCGTGGTGCTGCGCACCATGTTCGGCCTCGACGCCAAGCGCGCCGCCTCGCTGATGGGCAGCCGTCCTGGCGCCGTCCGCACCGCCAACCACCGCGGC
Source organism: Streptomyces mayteni (assembly GCF_054783955.1). Classification (NCBI taxonomy): domain Bacteria; kingdom Bacillati; phylum Actinomycetota; class Actinomycetes; order Kitasatosporales; family Streptomycetaceae; genus Streptomyces; species Streptomyces mayteni. Next base: position 13,061 of record NZ_BAAGPR010000105.1, read on the forward strand.
CTGCGCCGGCTCGCGCAGCGCTTACGCTGCGTCGACCCGGCGAACTGCCAGGACCACGTGCGCGAGATGTGCGTGGAGGGCCCGACCGAGGCGCGGGTCGAGGCGCGGGTCGCGGCACTCGAGGCGCGGATCCAGGCGCGGATCCAGGCGCGGATCGAGGCTCGCGTCGAGGCGGGTGTAACGGAATCGAGGGCTACGGCGCAGTAAGGAACAGGTCGACTGGTCATCGACCGACAGGGCAACCCGAGGTCCCCCCCGTACCTCAGGGAAGCCCAGGCGCGGGCGGGGCGGCTTTCCCCCTAGCCCCGCCCGCGCACCCTTTCCAGGGCCCGGTGGCGACCAGGCCCTCAGGCGCGGCCACCCCCGCGCCCCCGAGACGTCCGGATCCGAGCGCAACCGCTCCCCGGACCCGGTGATCTCCGCGTGTGTTTCCCGGCCGTGCGGAAGCCGCGACGCGGCCCCCGGCCCCCCTGCGTGTGCGATGTCGCGTTCCGGCCGCGAAAGGTGAACGGAAGGCGACCGGCGATCGTCCAATACGTTAAGTCGCGCCTATTGTTCGCGGGCTGAGGGAATCGGCCACGCGAGTTGGCCCAGTGGTGTCGTGCTGTTAACTGGTTGTTGTGACTGAGTTGGCCCGACCCTCGCCCCACACCGTCTACCGTTCGGTGCCTATGGTTCCTTACGTGCCCGATTCATCCCGCGGCCCGCTGCGTTTGGCCGTGCTGGCGGATTCTGACACGCGGTGGAAATGGGGCGCGCTCACCGCGCGCCGGATAGCCCCCGAGTCCTCCGTCCACGGTTATCTCCTGCGGGGTCGAGCGACCCCCACCGCACGGCAGTTGGCCGAGACGGACACCGGTGTCGAGGAGCCGGAAGAGATCACCGCGATCAACTTCCTACGGCGCATCGGTGATCTCCGGGAGAAAGCCGCGGAAAGCGCCGCCGAATCCCGCGACAACGCCACCGAGAACGCCCCCTACGACGCGCTGATCCTGGCCTGCGTCGGCGGCACCGTCCAGGCCATGCTGCACGGCCTGGCCCGCGCCTGGCACGGGGCGCCCCGCCGCACCGTCGTCGTCAGCGGCTACGTGGGCGTCGTCTACGAGAAGCTGACCGACGGCCTGCTGCTGCGGCACGGCGCCGACATCGTCCTCGCCAACAGCGCCTTCGACGCCGCCAGGTTCCGCGAGCAGTTCCGCGGCGTGCGGGCCGACACCTCGGCCGTCACCGAGTGCGCGCTGCCGTTCCTCGCCGGTCAGCCGTACGACGCCGGCGCGGTCGAGCGCGGCGACCGCCCCTACCGGGTCGTCTTCGCCGTCCAGCCCTCGGTGCCCGGCACCCGCAAGGACCGCGCCTACCTGCTGGAGCGCGCCGTCGAGCACGCCCGCCGGCACCCGCGGCGCGAGGTCGTCCTCAAGCTCCGCAGCAAGCCGGGCGAACACACCACGCACATCGAGGAGCTGCCCTACCAGCGGCTCGTCGAGCGCATCAAGGGCGGCACCCCGGCCAACTTCCAGCTCGCCTACGGCAACATGGGCGAGATGCTGGACGGCACCGACCTGCTGGTCACCGTCAGCTCCACCGCCGCGCTCGAATCGCTGCACCGCGGCATCCCCACCGCCGTGCTCACCGACCTCGGCATCCGCGAGCAGCACGGCAACCACTACTTCCTCGGCTCCGGCTGCTACGCCTCCTGGGACGAGCTCGACGGCGGCCTGGTCCCCACCCCCGACCCGGGCTGGCTGGCCGACCAGGGCCTCGGCCGCGCCCCCGAGGACGCGTTCGGGCCGGCCCACCAGCGGCTGGCCACGCTCCGTGAGCTGGCCGACGACGAGGGGCTGCCGCCGCTCGACCCCTACTACACGGTGCGCACCGCCCCCGGCTACCTGCCAGGCGTGCTCGCCAGGCACGGCCTGGACGTCAAGGGCGAGCCGCTGGCCGGCTTCCAGGGCGGGCCCGACCCCACCACCGGGATGCGCGGCGCCTCCAAGCGCCTGCTGCGCAGCACCGCGCGTGGCGCCTACCGCGCCGGCGTCCAGCGGGTGGCCCCGCTGATCCGGCGCTGGGGGCAGCTGTGACCGCCCCCGCCACGCCCCCCTCCTCTTCCTCCCCCGCATCCCGATCCGACCGATCCGATCGACGAACGAAGGCTTCAGGCATGAGCACTGTGCTGGCTGTGATCCCCGCCCGCGGGGGCTCCAAGGGCGTGCCGGGGAAGAACCTCGCCCCCGTCGGCGACGCGCCGCTGATCACCCGCGCGGTCCGTGCCTGCCGTGGCGCCCGCCTGGTCACGGCCGTGGTGGTCTCCACCGACGACCCGGACATCGCCGCCGCCGCGCACGCCGCAGGCGCCGAGGTCGTCGAGCGGCCGGCCGAGATCGCCGGGGACAAGGCCACGAGCGAGGCCGCGATCCTGCACGCCACGGACGTCTACCAGGAGCGGCACGGGGTCTCCGTCGAGGTGGTGCTGCTCGTCCAGTGCACCAGCCCCTTCCTCACCCACGAGGAGGTGGACGGGGTCGCCGCCGCCATCCTGGACGGCGCCGACACCGCGCTGACCGTCGCCCCCTTCCACGGCTTCGTCTGGCGGGAGGCGGCGAGCACCGGCGGCCAGGGCGTCAACCACGACAAGTCCTACCGCCCGATGCGGCAGGACCGGCCGCAGGACCTGCTGGAGACCGGCGCCTGCTACGGGATGCGCGCCGAGGGGCTGCGCGTCGAGCGGCACCGCTTCTTCGGCCGCACCGAGCTGGTCCGCACCGACCCGGCCCGGGTGCTGGAGATCGACGACCCGCACGACCTGGCCAGGGCCCGCGCCCTGGCGCCGCTGCTCGACGGCGACCAGAAGGGCCTGACGGCCGCGGGTTCTGCCTACTCCGGCTACCCCGACTACCTGCCGACTCGCGCCGACATCGACGCGATCGTGCTCGACTTCGACGGCACCCAGACCGACGACCGGGTGCTCGTCGACACCGAGGGACGGGAGATGGTCGCCGTGCACCGCGGCGACGGCCTGGGCATCGCCGCCCTGCGCCGCGCGGGGATCCCGCTGCTCATCCTGTCCTCGGAACAGAATCCGGTCGTGGCCGCGCGGGCGCGCAAGCTGCGCATACCAGTGCTGCACGGCATCGACCGGAAGGACCTCGCCCTCAAACAGTGGTGCGAGGAGCAAGGAATCGCGCCGGAACGCGTGCTCTACGCGGGCAACGACGTCAACGACCTGCCGTGCTTCGACCTGGTCGGCTGGCCGGTGGCCGTCGCGAGCGCCCACGACGTCGTGCGAGGAGCCGCTCGCGCGGTCACCTCGACGGCCGGTGGCGCCGGCGCGATCCGCGAGATCGCCTCGTGGATCCTCGGAAAGGAACTCAGCCCCTCATGACAACCAACAACCGACTTCGTCAGCTCGGCGACCGCGTCGTGGGCCCCGGCCGTCCCGTCTATGTCACGGGCGAGATCGGCATCAACCACAACGGCGATCTGGAGAACGCCTTCGCGCTGATCGACGCGGCGGCCGAAGCCGGCTGTGACGCGGTCAAGTTCCAGAAGCGCACGCCGGAGATCTGCACCCCGCGCGACCAGTGGGACATCGAGCGGGACACCCCGTGGGGCCGGATGACCTACATCGACTACCGGCACCGGGTCGAGTTCGGCGAGGCCGACTACCGCGCCATCGACGAGTACTGCCGCAAGAAGGGCATCCACTGGTTCGCGTCCCCGTGGGACCCGGAGGCCGTGGACTTCCTGGAGCAGTACGACGTGCCGGCGCACAAGGTGGCCTCCGCCTCCCTCACCGACGACGAGCTGCTGCGCAAGCTGCGCTCCACCGGCCGCACCGTCATCCTGTCCACCGGCATGTCGACCCCGAAGCAGATCCGCCACGCGGTCGAGGTCCTGGGCAGCGAGAACATACTGCTCTGCCACGCCACCAGCACCTACCCGGCCAAGGCCGACGAGCTGAACCTGCGCGTGATCAACACGTTGCAGGCCGAGTACCCGAACGTGCCGATCGGTTACTCGGGCCACGAGACGGGCCTGCAGACCACGCTCGCCGCGGTCGCGCTCGGCGCCGTCTTCGTCGAGCGTCACATCACCCTGGACCGCGCGATGTGGGGCTCCGACCAGGCCGCCTCCGTCGAGCCGCAGGGCCTGACCCGGCTGGTGCGGGACATCCGCACCATCGAGGAGTCGCTGGGCGACGGCGTCAAGAAGGTCTACGACAGCGAGCTCGGCCCGATGAAGAAGCTCCGCCGCGTCAAGGGCGTCGTGGCCGAGGGCACCGAGGGCGACGCGGAGCGCGAGCCCGCCTCGGTCTGAACCTGCCGGCACCTGCGGGACACTGGAGTTCCCAGGACCATCACAGAGCACGGGACGGAGTAACGCGCATGACTGACCGGGGGGCCAAGGCGCGCGCCACCACGCTGGCTTTCGCCGAGAGTCCGGTGCAGTTGCTGAACATCCTCGAGTGGGCGCACGCGTCGCACGCCGCGTCCTCCCGGGCCGCGTCCTCTCGGGATGGGCGCGATCTCACCGTGGTCATCCTGCCGCCGCACGACCCGACCAGCCGGGGCCAGCTGCGCCGCATGGCGCAGCTGGCCCGGGACTCGGGCTACCGCGTGCTCTGGCGCGAGGCGCGCGGCAGCGCCGTCGCGCCGCCCCGATCGCTGGCCGCCCTGGCCGGGCCGATGCGCCGGGCCGGGCTGCTGGTCATCGGGGACCCGTTCTCGCACTACCTCCAGCTGTTGCTCTCCATGGCCGGCGGCCGCCGCGACATCGTCGTCGTGGACGACGGCACCGCCACCATGGAGTTCACCGCCCAACTCGCCCGTGGCGAGCGGCTGGTGCGCTGGCACCGGCCGAACGCCCGCGGCCCGCGGGCGCTGCTGTTCGCGCCCGTCGCGCGGCGCGCCGTGCGGCGTCTGACGCCGGCGGCGGGCCGCTCCGTCGAGGTGTTCACGGCGATGCCGGTCGAGGCGTTGGCCGGCGTCACCGTCACGGCCAACGACTTCGCCTGGACCCGCGCCCACTTCCCCGCGCCCCGGCTGACCGGCGGCGCCGACCTGGTCGGCACCTCGCTGGTGGAGACGGGCGTCATCCAGGAGGACCGCTACGTGGCCGGCGTGGTGGCGCTGGCCGAGGCGCACGGCGTCACCCGCTACTTCGCGCACCGCAGGGAGAGCGTCGACAAGCTGCGGCGGCTGACCAACGAGGCCGGGCTCGAGATCGTCCGCCCCGACCTGCCGCTCGAACTCGTCGCCAGGCGCGGCCCGATCGGCTCCACGATACTGAGCTTCCCCTCCACCGTGGTGCACACGCTGCCGCGGGTGCTGGCCGACACCGACGTGAAGGTGGCGGTCTGCGACATATCGGAGAGCTGGTTCACCGACGGCGTCAGCGAGCGGGCCAGCGGTTTCCTCTCCGCCGTCACCAACACCGCCCTCGGCACCCACGGCCTGACCTCGCTGCCGGCGCAGCAGTAGATCACCGGCGCGCATCGACGAGGCATCGACAAAAAGAAAGTAGTCATACCCAGTCACACACGGTCTTATGCGGCCGGGCCGTGATTCCGTGATGTGAACTTTCCATGATCGATGCCGTCTTGACAGGCGAACGGGGTTAGGGTCGTCCCGTGAGTGATCTGCCGTCTCCGGAGTCCGCGCCCGTCCCCGAACTCGATGACGAGCTGCGCGCCGAGCTGATCGCCTTCCGCCGGGACCTGCACATGCATCCCGAGTTGGGCAACCAGGAGGTTCGCACCACCGCCGTCGTCAAGAAGCGCCTGGAGCGCGCCGGGCTCGCCCCGCGCGTGCTCGGCAGCGGCACGGGGCTGGTGTGCGACGTACGTCCACCGGGGGACAGTGGGCCACTCCTCGGGCTCCGCGCCGACCTGGACGCGCTGCCGATCCCGGACACCAAGACGGTGCCCTACGCCTCCACCATCCCCGGCCGGGCGCACGCCTGCGGCCACGACGTGCACACCACGGTGGTGCTGGGCGCCGGCCTGACGCTGGCGAGGCTCGCGGCCGAGGGCCGGCTGCGGCGTGGCGTCCGGCTGCTCTTCCAGCCGGCCGAGGAGGTGCTGCCGGGCGGCGCCCAGGACGCGATCGAGCACGGCGTGCTCGACGGCGTGGGCCGGATCCTGGCCCTGCACTGCGACCCCAAGGTGGACGCCGGCCGTCTCGGCGTGCGCACCGGCCCGATCACCGCGGCCTGCGACCGCATAGAGATCAAGCTCGCGGGCCCCGGCGGCCACACGGCCCGCCCGCACCTCACCACCGACCTGGTCACGGCCGCGGCCCGGGTCGCCGTCGACGTCCCCGCGCTGGTCGCCCGCCGGGTCGACACCCGCGCCGGCATGGCGATCACCTGGGGCCGCCTGGAGACCGGCCACGCGCCCAACGTGATCCCGCAGTCCGCCGAACTGTCCGGCACCATGCGCTGCCTGGACATCGAGGCGTGGCGCTCGGCCCCCGACGTGGTGCACGCGGCGGTCGACGAGGTCGCGGCGCTCTACCGCGCCAAGTCCGAGCTCCAGTACATCCGCGGTGTCCCACCGGTCGTCAACGACGCGGAATCCACGGCCCTGTTGACCGAGGCCATGGTCTCCCGCTTCGGCGCGGACTCCGTCGAGCCGACCCAACAGAGCCTGGGCGGTGAGGACTTCTCCTGGTACCTGGAGCACGTCCCCGGCGCCATGGCCCGCCTCGGCGTCCGCCCGCCGGGCGACGCGTCGGCCACGCCACGCGACATCCACCAGGGCGACTTCGACGTCGACGAGTCGGCGATCGGCGTCGGCGTGGAGCTGCTGGTGGCGGCGGCGCGGCTCGGCTGATCCTGTGACGGTAGGTACGCGACACGCCGGTTGAGGTGTACCGAACGTCGCACGATCGCGGCTACCCCAGGTCGAACCACACCGACTTGCCGGCCGGCCGCCGCAACACGTCGCACCCCCAGTGGCGGGCGAGGCTCTGCACCAGGTGGAGCCCCCGCCCGCCCTCCCTCTCCACCGCCTGCGCCGCCGCCGCCGGCGGCGGCAGGTAGACCGGGCTGTTGTCGAACACCTCAACGCGTAGCCCGGCCGGCGTGATCACCGTCGTGAGGGCGATGAGCGGCGACGCGGTGTGCTGGTGCGCGTTGGTCACCACCTCGGAGACGAGCAGCCGGGCGCTCTCCTCGGGCAAGAACTTCAACGGCTACGCGAGCCAACCGGCCTCTCGGCCGCTGAAGCGGGCGAGCGTATCGGGGTGGGCCGCGCCCACATGAGCCATATCGAGGCCGGTCGTACGAATGTCTCCGCCGACAAGGTGCTGACGCTGGCGGAGGCGTACGGTTGCGAACATCGGGATCTCGTCAACGGCCTTCTCACCATGGCCGAAGCCGATGGGCGCGGATGGTGGTCCGACTACAAGAAGGTCGTGAACCCCCAGCTCCTGGACCTCGCCGAGCTGGAGGGCATGGCCGTGGGCTTCCGCACCTTCCAGTGGTTGTACGTGCCTGGCCTCCTGCAGACGCCTGCCTACACGCGAGCGTTGATCCGTAGCGGCGACAATGGAATCGGCTCTGATCGTCTCGCACGTCACGAGGAGTTCCGGTTGAGGCGTCAGCGGATTCTCGAACGTGATCCCGCGCCGGCCGTTCGGGTCGTCATCCACGAGGGCGCGTTCCGCATGGGATTCGTCGGGCCTGATGTCATGGCGGAGCAGCTTGAGTATCTGATCGAGGCTGCCCGATCCCCCAACATCACCATTCAGCTACTGCCGTTCAGCACCGCCACCAACCCGGCGGCCCTGGGCGCCTTCACGATCCTGGAAGTAGGCTCGCCCGAGCTGCGAACGGTCTATGTCGAGCAGCCCATCACCTCGATGTTCCTGACCGAGCAGCACCAACTGGAGCAGTACACGGCGCACTTCTGCCGGCTGGAGAATGTGGCACTGGCGCCCCTGGACCCCCACGGCCCTGCGGGCGAAGGTACGTTCGGACTTGCCCAGCACCTGCTGTACAGCCTGAAGGAGAGAAGTCATGTCCGCTCTTGAGTGGCAGAAGTCCAGTTTCAGCGGTGAGGCGCACCAGGAGTGCATACAACTGGCGGCCGGTCCCAGTCCCCTCCTCCTGCGCGAGAGCGACGACCCCGCCGCCGTCCTGACCACCCGCCCCGCCCGGGCGGCGGCCCTGCTGACCGCCATCAAGGGCGGCGGCTGGTCGGCGCGCGGCCGGTAGTGCGACCACGGACCGTGCGCCCTTATGCGTTCCCTGTCACGTTGACTAGCCTGCCCTCACCGACAGTTGGTTCCAAGGGAGGGCAGGGTGCGGCCACCGGCGGAGAGAAAGCATCGTAGTTCCATCAACGATGATGGCCACCAGCCTGACCGTCCCATCCCACCGCCCCTGCCCGAGACGCAGAAACCGCCGAAGCCCAAGGAGGATGGCGGCCAGGGCGGCCAAGGGGGTAGCTCCCCAGTCGATTCGTGAGTGGGGCGGTCCGGCGGCCGGCTGAGGCCGTTGGCAGCGACGAACTGCTCGCGGCGGTGACCACTCGGCTTGGACGGGCTCCACGGCCCGAGTGGGCGCGGGCTTTGCGCGCCGTACCTCGGCATCTCTTTCTGCCCGACCAGGTCTGGCTGCGGGATGGCGAGGGTGGCTACGCGCTCTGTGACCGTGCCATCGAGCCGGACCGCTGGTGGGAGGCCACTTACCGCGACGAGCCGGTGATCACTCGGCTGCGGGGGGATGTGCCGGAGTCGTCGGCCTCTGCGCCCGGGACCGTGGTGCGGATGCTGGAGTCTGCTGAACTCGCCGACAAGATGCGAGTGTTGGAGATCGGCACTGGCACGGGTTTTCACGCCGCGCTGCTCTCGCACCGGCTCGGCTCAGAGCAGGTCGTCACCGTTGAGCTCGACGCGGGGCTCGCGGAGCGCGCGCGCCAACCTCCGGCGGGCCGGGTACGCGCCGGCCGTCCACCGCGCGGACGGCGCCCTCGGCTGTGCGCCGGGCGCGCCCTATGACCGGGTGATCGCCACCTGTGCTGTGCGGTCTCTGCCGCCTGCCTGGCTCGATCAACTGCGCCTGGGCGGCACGGTCGTCGCGCCCTGGAGCAGCGCGTGGTGCGGATTCGGCACGCTCACCGCGACCCGGCATCACGACGGCACTGCCACCGGCCGCTTCGCCGCCTACGGCTCCTACATGGAGCTGCGGGCCGAGCCCTCAGCCGAACCCATCGAGGACGACCCACCGCCGGCGCCCACCGGAACCGGCTCGGAGACGGACGTCTCGCCGTGGGCGGTCGCGGGCGAGGACTACGCCGCCCAGTTCGTGATCGGCCAGGCGGTGCCCGGCGTGTGGCACCGCTGGGACACCGAGACCGGCACCGAAGAGGCCCCCATCCGTCTCCACCTCGCCGACGAGGCGGCCACCTCGGGGGCGGCGGTCGACTACGACGGTCGCCAACTGGAGTCGTTCCGCGTCACACAGCGCGGCCCACGCCGGCTCTGGGACGAGGTGGCGTCCGCTTGGCGCTGGTGGCACGCCCAAGGCCGCCCGGCCGTCGACCGGTTCGGACTCACCGTCGCGCCTGACGGCGGCCACACGGTCTGGCTCGACTCGCCCGGCACGCCGATTCCACGCCGTTCCGGCTGAGGCGAAGTCGTGGTTGGCGGCCCGGGCCTACTCGCCGTGGTAGAGGCGGTGCGGATCGATCAGCTGGATCGTCGGGTCGGTGGCGGTCCGCTGCCGTAGCTCGGCGGTGAAGCCGGCGCCGCTGTAGAGCTGGAGCCGGGTGGCCTCGGTGGCGGCGCCGCGCGTCGCGAGGAGGGCGCGGATGTGTGCGAGGCGTTCGAGATGGCCGATTCCCATGATGCCGCTCCACTTGGCCTCGCCGATGGCGAGCAACGACGCCCGGCCGTCGTCGCCTTCGCCGTGTACCGCGACGTCGACCTCGTGACTGCTCTTCGCCGCGGGGTCGTTGACGGTGCCGCTGGCCACCCGGGTGACCTGCCCGCCGTGGGTCTCGGGGGCGGCGTGCCAACGGGCCCATTCCCGGCAGACCTGTTCGAAGTGCGGGCCGACGACCTTGCTGCGGAAGGTGGCCTGTGCCCGGCTCCACACCGCCGCGGCGCGGCCTGGGCGCTCCAGGTCTCCCCAGGCGGGGCGCATGACCGCGTGATAGAAGGCGACCAGCGGTTCGGCGATGCGGTAGGCGGCGCGGTTGCGGCGGAAGGCGTCGGCCTCGTGGGTGATCATGCCGACGTCCTGGAGCACGCTGAGCGGATGGGCGAGGTCGGTGGACTTGCGCCCCAGGAAGTCGGCGATACCGCCGCGTGCCGCGTTTCCGGCGGCGATGGCGGCGAGGACGGAGTGGTAGAGCGCGGTGTCGCGGAGTTCCGGTTCCTCGGCGAGCAGGTAGCGGGCTTCACGGAAGAGCGGGCGAGCCGGGTTGAGGACGGCGCGGACGACCCAGGCGTCGAAGTCGTCGGGTCCGCTCGGGGCGTCGCCCTGGGTGAACTCGCGCCGGTAGGCGGGTGTGCCGCCGACGATGGCGTTGACGAGCAGCGCGGTGCGCGGGTCGGTGAGTGCCCAGAACTCGGCGGCGAGCCGGAAGTCCAGGGTCGGGACGACGAGTTCCAGGGCGGCGCGGCCGCGCAGCGGGGCGTTGCCGGCGAGCAGCCCGCCCATGAACGACAGGGCCGAGCCGCAGAGCAGCAGGCGGACGGGGGTGTTGGTGTGCTGCGCCGCCGGGTCGAGGGCGCGCTGGATGAGGGAGGGGAGTGCCGGAGACGCCTTGGCCAGGAAGGGGAACTCGTCGATCACCGCCGTGGTGGGGCCGTCCCGGTCGGCGATGCGCATGAGCTCTCTGACGGCCTCGTCCCAGTGGGTGAAGCGGAACGGGGTGGGCTGGTCGCGGTACCGGGCGAGGGCTTCGCCGAACTCGCGCAGGGCGTCCGTCTCGGTGGTCTCCGTGGCGGTGAACATGAAGCCGCCGGCCGCTCGGGTGAGGGCGTCGAGGAGGAAGGTCTTGCCCTGCCGCCGGCGGCCGGAGACCACGCCGAGCGTGGCGCGCGGGCCCGGCAGCGTGGCGAAGCGGGTCAGCTCGGCCCACTCGAAGTCGCGGTCGAACATCTCGGCGGGTTTGTCCACAGCGGATCCTTGCTTGTATAGGTGTACCTATAATAGATGAACCTATACAAGAGCCGGATGCGGCTCGGCCCGGCATGTTCACCTGCTGGTCGCCGCCGACCCGGGTGGGCGGGTCCGCCCGCCGGAACGCGATGTCGTTCCGCTGCCAGCGTCGGTCGCGGCGAGCGACGAGGCTCGACGGCATGAGCAACGCAAGCAATCGATTCGACGGGCAGGTCGCCCTGGTCACCGGCGGCAGCCGCGGCATCGGCGCGGCGATCGCGCTGCGGCTGGCGGCCGACGGGGCCGACGTCGCGCTGACCTACCAGAACAACGGGGAACGGGCCGCCGAGGTCGTGGCCGGCATCAAGGCCGCCGGGCGGCGTGGCCTCGCCATCAAGGCGGACTGCGCCGACACCGAGGCGCTGACGGGCGCGGTGGACGAGACCGCCGCGACGTTCGGGCGGCTGGACATCCTGGTCAACAACGCGGCGGTCTTCCACTTCGGCAAGCTCGACGAGCTGGAGCTGCCGGCGGTCGACCAGACGCTGGAGGTCAACGTCCGGGCGCCGTTCGTGGCGAGCCAGGCCGCGGTGCGGCACATGGGCCAGGGCGGCCGGATCGTCACCATCGGCAGCAACACCGGCAGCCGGACCCCGTTCCCCGGGCTCGCGCTCTACGCGACGAGCAAGGCGGCGCTCGCCGGCATGACCAGGGGCCTGGCCCACGAGCTCGGCTCCCGAGGCATCACCGTCAACCTGGTGAGCCCCGGCCCGACGAACACCGAGGCCAACCCCGTCGACGGGCCCAACGCCGAGTACTTCGCGAGCTTCACGGCCGTCGGCCGCTTCGCGGAGCCGGCCGAGGTCGCCGGCACGGTGGCCTATGTCGTGAGCCCGGAGGCGGGGCACGTCACCGGGACCGAGATCCACGTCGACGGCGGGTTCACCGCCTGACGCGGAGGGGAGGGGACGGCAGCCCGAAGTGGTCGGCGATGATCCGCACCGTGTGGGCGCCGTCGGCGTTGAAGCCGGGATCGGCGTCGTACCCGGGGGTGTCCCGGCCGACGATCCCGGCGTTCAGCAACTCGCGCACCAGCAGGTCGGCCATGCCTCCGCCGCGCCGCGACTCGCGGCGCCGGCCCAGGTTGAAGTACGTCTGCTCGAACCCGCCGCGGTTGTAGGCGAACTGGAAGGGGTGCTCAGCGCAGTGCGGGACCAGGTAGCCCTGCCCGCGCGGGCACTCGCAGGCCGGCGTGGAGGCCAGGAACACCGTTTCGAGGGCGGCGGGGCGGGCCGCGAGGTGCGCGTAGCGGTAGCCGGTGATGTCGCGGGAGAAGTCGCAGGCTCGTAGCCCTGGTCGGGCGGGATAGGCGTCGTGCGTGACCCAGGCCCAGCCGGACGACTCACCGGCGGTGACGGCGGGCCGCCCCGCCTCGGCGAAGAGGCCGGAGAGCACCGGCAGGGGGATGCCCCGGTAGAAGGTGACGAAGGTGTTCGGGGCGAGCCAACTCACGTAGCCGTCACCTCCGCGGCAAGCGGCGGCGAGGGCAGCCCGAAGTGGGCGGCGATCACCGCGACGAGACGCGTGCGATCGTCGTGGAGATGGTCGAAACAGTCGTGTTCGTCGTCCTCTTCCTCCTGATCGCAGTACGCGTCGGGGCCGATGAGGTTCGCGGCAAGCAGTTCGGGCGAGAGGTAGTCCGGATCGTCGCCCACCCGCTGCTCGACGTCCTCGAAGCTGAACCAGAGGACCGTGCGACCCGCCCGGTGGTAAACGAAGGCGGGCGGGAACCCCTTGGGACTACAGGGCTCGGTCACGAACACGACGATCTCCGCGCCGGCCCGGCACATCGCGTGGTAGTCGACCTCGCGGTAGCCGCCGGAGCCGGGGGCGAACATGTCGTGCACCGCCCACGCCCAGCCGTTCCCCTCGCCGTGCGCGAGGGGCGCGCGCCCCTGGTCGGCTATCCCCCGGACGAAGGCGTCGGCTGGTATGCCGCGGGCGAACGCGACGTTCACCTCGTGGTTTGGAAAGGTGTCGTGCAGCCAGTCGATCATGCGAGCAGGGTAGGTGCAGGCGCTGACAGTCAGGTTCGGGCCACCGCCGAAGTGCGGCGCCGCCAGCGGCTGGCGGCGACGCCCGCGAGGACGACGGCGGCGCCGGCGAGTACCCGCGGGCCGAGGTCCTCGTCGAGGACGAGGGCGCCGAGGGCCACCGAGACGACCGGGAGGAGATAGCCGACGGTGGCCGCGGCCGTGGGGCCCTCGTCCGCGATCAGGCGGTAGTTGAGGTAGAAGGTGAGGCCGGTGCTGAGGACGCCGAGCACCACGACGGCGAGCAGCGCGCCGGCCTCGACGTGGCCGGGGGCGACGCCGGTGGCCAGCAGGGGAGCGGTGGACAGGGCCGTGCCGGCGAGGAGTTGGGCCGCCGAGAGGGCCAGCGGGTCGGCGCCACGCCCCGTCAGGTGGCTGGCCATGTAGGCGAAGCCGACCGCGTAGCTGGCGGCACCCGCCAGCAGGGCGAGCGTCCCGCCGGTGAGCAGGCCGTCCTCGCCCCAGGGCGCGAAGATCACCAGCGTGCCGGCGAAGCCGAGCAGCAGTCCGGCCAACCGGAGCGGCCTGGCCCGGTGTTCGGCGCCGGCGGCGAGGCCGATCAGCAGCGACCACAGCGGGGTGGTGGCGTGCAGCACGCCGGCCAGCCCGGAGTCCACGGTGCGTTCGCCGATGCCGAAGAGGAGGAACGGCAGCGCGTTGCAGAAGAACGCGGCCACGGTGAGGTGCGCCCACGTCCGCCGCCCGCGCGGCAGGCGCTGGCGCGCGGCACGGGCCAGGACCAGCAGCACGGCGGTGCCGAGCGCGGCGCGGACGAACGCGATCTGGGCCGGCGAGAAGCCGCCGTCCAGGGCGAGCTTGATCCACAGGAACGCCGAGCCCCAGAGCAGCGCGAGCGCCGCGAACCGCGCCAGCGAGCCCCGTGCCGCGCCACCGTCGTCGTCGTTCATGGACTCCGTCTCCGCCTTCCTGTCACCGGCCCCGTGCGGCGATGGTGCCGGGCGCTTCACAACAGGACAAGCGAATGATTCTTGAGCATCGTTAAGCTCTGCTACATGCTTGATGTGCGTCGCATGCAGGTGCTCCGCGCCGTCGTCGCCAGTGGGTCGATCACCGCCGCGGCCGCCCACCTCGGCTACACCCCGTCCGCCGTCAGCCAACAGGTCGCCGCGCTGGAGCGGCAGGCCGGCACGCCACTGCTCGAACGGGTGGGCCGCGGCGTCCAGCCCACCCGCGCCGGCCGGCTGCTCAGCGAGCACGCGGCCGTCATCGGCCGGCAACTGGCCGAGGCCGAACGCGGGTTGGCCGACCTGCGGGCCGGCCGCACCGGGGTGCTCGCCGTCCGCTACTTCGCCACCGCTGGCGCCACGCTGCTGGCACCCGCGCTCGCCGCGTTCCGCCGCGCGCACCCGGACGTCCGGGTCGACCTCGCGATGACCGACCCGGACGACCCGCTGCCCGAGGTGGCCGGGGGCCGGGCCGACCTCGCCGTGGTGGTGCGACCGCGCGGCCGGGCCGCCGAGGGCGTGCGGCTCGTCCCGCTGCTCGACGACCCCTACCGCGCCGTGCTGCCCCTCGGACACCCGCTGGCCTGCGCCGAGGCGGTCGAACTCGTCGACCTCGCCGAGGAGCCCTGGGTGCGCGCCGACGGGCCGGGCCCCTGCCTCGACACCGTGCTCGACGGCTGCGCCGCCGCCGGCTTCACCCCCGACTTCGTGGCGGAGAGCCAGGACTACGCCACCGCGCAGGGCTTCGTCGCCGCCGGCCTCGGCATCGCGCTGATCCCGGAGCTCGGGCTCGCCGGCCGCCACCCCGGCGTGGTCGTGCGGCCGGTGCGCGGCCCTGAGCCGGTGCGGGCGATCGCCGCCGCGGTGCGCCCTGCCGCGCTCGACCAGCCGGCGCTCGCCGCGCTCGTCGCCGCGCTGCGGCGGCCCGG
>NZ_BAAGPR010000106.1:0-28115 GCF_054783955.1 Streptomyces mayteni
GGGTTTTCCCCCACCCACCCGCCCTTTGTTCCGCGCTGCGCGCGGGGTGGCCCGTGGCCCGGAGGGCCGGGCGGCGAGCCGCCTCGGCCCTCCGGGCCCGGCAGCGCAGCTGCCTTGGGCTTGGCGAAGCCCGTTCCTTCGGCGCGGAGCGCCGAAGTGGGGGCGTCCGCGCTGCGCGCGGCAACGGGCCCATGGCCCGAAGGGCCCCGCGGCGGAGCCGCCCTCGGGCCCCGGGCCAACGGCCCGGCGAAGCCCGTCGTTCCGGCGCGGAGCGCCGAAACGGGCTTCCCGGGCCCCTCCCGCGCGGAGCGCGGGAAAGGGCGGGTGGGTGGGGAAAGGGCCCGTTAGGGCTCTCCCGCGCGCAGCGCGGAACAAAGGGCGGGTGGGTGGGGAGGAACCCCTCAGGCCGTCGGCGGGCGCAGCGTCGCTGTGAGGAGTGTCAGCTTGTCCGCGCTGGTGGCGTCCGCGTTCGGGTGGTGGATGACGAGGGTCTGGCCCGGCGCGCCGCTGATCGCGAGGCGTTCGCGGTTCAGGAGGAGGGCGCCGAGTTGGGGGTGGTCCAGCCGTAGCGGAGCGCCCCCGCAGCCCCGGACGTCGTGGCGGGCCCAGAGGCGGCTGAAGCGGGGGCTGGCGAGGGAGAGTTCGCCGACCAGGTCGATGAAGCGGGGGTCGTCCGTGTCGGTGCCGACGGAGTCGCGGAAGCCGGCGACGAGGTCCGCGGTCGCGGTCTCCCAGTCCGGGTGGAGGTCGCGCTCGGCGAGGTCGAGGAAGGCGTCCCGCAGGCGGTTGGCGCCCGGTGCCAGGCGGGGGGAGAGCGCGGTCGCCAGGGGGTTGGCGGCGAGGACGTCGAGGTAGCGGCCCTCGACGTGGGCCGGCAGCGGGAGGGTGGCGACCAGGGCCGCGATGCCCGGCGGGACCGTCTCCTTCCTGGGGCGGCGCCGCCGGCGCCGTGGGCGGTCGTTGCCGAGGCGCAGCAGGTGTTCCGTCGCGTCGTCGTCGAGCCGCAGCGCGCGGGCCAGGGATTCGAGGACCTGGACGGAGGGGTGGCGATCGCGGCCCTGTTCCAGCCGCAGGTAGTAGTCGGCGCTGATGCCGGCCAGCATCGCGACCTCCTCGCGGCGCAGTCCGGGCACCCGCCGGGGGCCGGCGACCGGGATGCCGGCCTGGTCAGGGGTGACGAGCTCGCGGCGGGCGCGCACGTAGTCGCCCAGCGGGTTCGTCGCCTCGGTCATGTCACCACGGTAGTTCGCCGGGACGGCCCCGTGCCTGGCCCTGTCGCCCCCAGGATCGCGGGGGTCCTGGCTGTGCCGTGGGCCGGGCGGCAGCGTGACCGGGGAAGCGGGAAGCGGGGAAGCCCGGACGAGCACGGCGAGGAGCGATGAGACATGTCGACGTATCTACTGGTGCACGGCGCCTGGCACGGCGGATGGTGCTGGGAGCGGGTGGTCCCGCGGTTGGCGGCGGCCGGGCACCGGGTGGTCGCGCCCTCGTTGACCGGCCATGGCGAACTGGCTCATCTGCTCGGCCGTGAGGTGGGGCTCGACACCCATGTCGAGGACGTCGTCCGGCTGGTCACCGAGCAGGACCTCACCGAGGTGATACTCGTGGGCCACAGCTACGCCGGCATGGTCGTCTCCGGCGCGGCCGACCGGGTCCCGGGCCGGATCGCGGAGCTGGTCCATCTCGACGCGATGGTGCCCCAGGACGGCGAGAGCGCGGTCGACGTGATGCCCATGACGCGGGCGGTGATCGACCGCGCCCTGACCTCCGAGGCCGACTGGCGGGTGCCGCCGCTCCCCGAACTGCCGCCGCCCACGGGGCTGTTCGGGGTGACTGACCCGGTGGACGTCGCCTGGTTGCGGGCCCGGCTCTCCGACCAGTCGGTGCGCTGCCTCACCCAGCCCGTCCGCCTGGTCGACCCGGCCGCGGACGCGATCCCCAGGACCTACATCCACTGCGTGGTGGGCCAGCCGGCCGGCTTCGTCCGGCGCCCCGTGCCCGCCGTCCAGCCGAACGGCGAGCCGGCGCGGGTGTGGGAGCTGGCCGCCGGCCACGACTGCATGATCACCGCGCCGGCCGAACTCGCCGAGCTGCTGCTCAGGCTGGGGTGACCGGGAGAGCGGCCCGGCGCCAGGCCTGGAAGCCGCCGACCAGGTCGGTGGCGCGGGGCAGGCCGATGGCGCGGAGCGAGGCCGCCGCGAGCGAGGAGGCGTAGCCCTCGTCGCAGAAGACGATCCACCGCACCTCGCGGTCGGTGGCCTCCGGCACCGGCGCGCCGCTCGACGGGTCGCAGCGCCACTCCAGGTGGTTGCGCTCGATCACCAGCGCCCCGGGGATGGTGCCGTGCGCCGCCCGCTGGAACTCGGGCCTGGTGTCGACCAGGACCGCGCCGGTCAGCCACTCGGCGTGCGCCTCCTCGGGGCTCACCCGCTCGAACGTCCCGCGGGCGGCGGCCAGATGGGCGTCGATGCCGGTCGTGCTCATTCGGGGTCAGTCCTCCACCGCGTCGGTTCGCAGTCGACGCAGCCGGCCGGCCGCGTCCTGCTCGTAGTAGGTCTGGGTGGTCAGCGCCGGCGCGTAGGCGTGGATGCTGACAGCCGGCCGTGACCCCCGGTTGGCCACCCGGTGGATGTGGTGCGGGCCGAAGGGGCGCACGTCGCCGAAGGCCAGGGCGCGAGCCGCGCCGTCGGGGCCGAAGGTCTCCTCGGTGAGGGCGCCGTCGACCACGCCGAAGGAGCCCGAGGAACCACCGTGGTCGTGGATCTCGGTGCCCTGCCCAGGCAGCCAGGTGAGCAGCCAGACCTCGTGCTCAGCGGACCGCTCCAGCCGGCGGTAGAAGCGCTCGGGCGTGGTGAACCGCGCGTGCGGGCGCCACAGTTCGGGGCGGGCGGCGAACCACCGCACGGTCTCGGCGAGTCGGCTCGGGGTACGGGGCGCGGAGACGGGCGCGGGCGCGGTCATGGTGGTCCTCGTTCCGGTGTGCTGCGGAGTGGTGGGGCGGTCAGCGGGAGAAGCCGCGCCCACGGCACAACACCGGGCGCGACCGTCAGCCGAGAGGGCTCGGACGGCCGCGACGACACAGCGCGCTGGCCACGCGGACGAGGTCCACGTGCCATCGTGAAAAGAGGCGCTTACCGGTCGGCATGGGATCCAGATTGACAGTGCAGACCCGCCGAGGTCAAGCGAGCTTATTTCTGAGAATTGTCCAGTATTCGAGACCTTCGGAGAATGTCTTGACGGGTGGCCCGCCGCGCTGGCATGCTCACCTACCGTGAGTCAAGCTGACTTTCTTGTCGCGCGGCTGCACGTCGATCTTCGACGGCAGGCCAGCGCCATCTGTGCCGTCGGTCGCTGAGCCCAGCGGGCCGACGCTCTTTCGCGCGTTTCGCGCTTTTTCTCTCCTTTTCCCGGTCATGCGCCGTTGATTTCGGCGTGACGTCCGACCGCGCGCCCGCGAGAGCGTTGTTCTCGGCTGCCGCAAAACAGGTTCGGCACGATCGACAACAGTGGATCAGCCAGGAAAGGCAGCGATCGACAATGACCGCCAGCGCTTTCGCCGTACGCCGGTTCGGCCCCGACAAGGGCCTGTCCCACAAGGAAAGGGAGCCGATGATGCGGCACCTCACCGCCCTCCCCGATCTCACCGACCTGTCCGACGTGACCGTGGCGTTGGTCCCGGAGGCCACGACCGGCGGCGTGCCGCTGGTCGGCTATCTCGTGCTGGCCCCGGCCGGCACCCAACTCGGCCAGCTGTCCGAGCTGTTGTCCGCGCCGGGCGGCGCCGGGGCGAGCAGCCCGACGGTCGTTCCCGAGCCGGCGCCGGCGCCCGCCGGGAAGGGCATCGTGGTCGACACCGAGGAGCGCACCGTCCGGGTGGACGGCGAACCGCTGCGCCTCACCTATCTGGAGTTCGAGCTACTCGCCCACCTCGCCGGCCACCCGCAGCGGGTGTACACCAGGGAGCAACTGGTCGCCACCATCTGGGGATACGGCCCGGTCGGCGACCAGCGCACCGTGGACGTGCACGTGGCGCGGCTGCGCAGGAAGCTGGGCGAGGCCTACCGGGAGCGGATCGTCACCGTGCGCCGGGTGGGCTACAAGTACGTTCCGTAGCCCGGTCGCCCGGCGCCGACCAGCGCCTGGCCGACCGCCGAGGCGTGGCGCGCGAGCAGCAGTTCGGCCAGCTCGGGCGCCGCGCCGAGCGGCGCGGCCACCGCGTCGGCGCCGGCCTCGCGGGCGCCGGCCAGGATCCGGTCGGGGAGCCGGCCTGGCGCGATCACACAGGGGGCCACGGCCACGCGGCGGACGCCGACCGCGCGCAGCGCGCGGACGGCGTCCGCCGTCGTGGGCCGGGAGCCGGAGGCGAACGCGGGTCGCACGGCGCACCAACCTCCGGTGCGCCGCCACTCCCGCGCGGTTTCCGCGAACACCGCGATCGCCTCCGGGTCCGATGAGCCGGCCGACGCCAACACCACGCCGGTGTCGGCCCGGTCGGCGGGGTGGACGCCGACCGCCGCGAGCCGCCGTTCCAGCGCGGCCAGCAGCAGCGGGTCGGGGCCGAGCACGTCGGCCTGCTGGATCGTCATGCCGGGCAGCCGACGTCGCGACTCCCGCAGTACGGCCGGGATGTCGGCCTTGGCGTGGAAGGCGCGGGTGGCGAGCAGCGGCACCGCCACCACGGGCCGCACGCCCTGGGCGAGCAGCCCGGCGAGCGCCGCGTCCACCCGCGGCGCGTCGAAGTCGAGGTAGCCGACCGCCACCCGCGGCCCGGACGCCGGCGACGCCCGCACCGTGGAACGCAGCCGCGCGGCCAGCGCGGCGACGGTCGCGGCGTGCCGGCGGTCCCGGCTGCCGTGCGCGACGAGCAGCAGGGCCGGGGGCGGCGTGGCGGTCACGAGGAGCGGACCAGCAGGCCGCGGCCGCGCAGCACGCGGCGCTCCAACGGGGAGAAGAACAGCAGGTCGATCGCGACGCCGACGATCAGGATCAGGATGATCGTGGCGAGCACGCCCGACATGTTCTGCATCGTGCGGTAGCCCTCCATCAGCTGCCCGAGCCCGGTGCCCAGGCTCGGGGTCTGCACGATCAGCTCGGCGGCCATCAGCGAGCGCCAGGAGAACGCCCACCCCTGCTTGAGGCCGGCCAGGTAGCCGGGCAGCGCGGCCGGCAGCAGCACGTGCCGGACGCTGGTGAGCCCTTGGGCGCCGAGCGTGCGGCCGGCCCGCAGGTAGAGCGGCGGGATCTGGTCGACGCCGGCCACGATGCCGTTGGCGATGGACGGCACGGCGCCCAGCAGCACCACCGCGTAGATGGTGCCGTTGGAGAGCCCGAACCAGATGATCGCGGCCGGCACCCAGGCCACCGAGGGCAGCGACTGGAGGCCGGTCAGCACCGGCCCGATCGCCGCCCGCACCAGCCGCACCCGGGCGACGAGCAGCCCGAGCGGCGTGCCGATGGCGATGGCGATCAGGAAGCCGAGGAGGCCGCGCGAGACGCTGGTCCAGATGTACTCGAACAGGGTGCCCTGCCGCCACATCTCCTCGTACTCGCGCCAGACGTCGAGCGGTCCCGGCATCAGGTAGTCGGGCTGGATCTCCGCCCAGTAGACGCCCTGCCAGATGGCCAGCACCAGCGCGACGGCGACCAGTGGCGGGACCACCTTGGCCAGCACCACCCGGCCGATCGACTGCCGGTCCTGTCCAGGGGAGCTGTCCAGGGCGTCGAGGCCGGCCTCCAGGCCGGCGAGGTCCGAGGCGCCGGCCGTCGGGCGCGGGGTCGTGTCACTGCTGGCCATGACGGCGGATCTCCTCCCTGAGCCGCTCGGTGATCTCCACGGAGAGCGCGGAGACCTCGGGGTCCTCGATGCGGCGCGGCTGGGGGATCTCCACCCGCCACTCGTGCGCGATCCGGCCGGGCCGCGAGGAGAGCAGCACGACCCGCTGGGCGAGCCGCACCGCCTCCCGCACGTTGTGGGTGACGAACAGGACCGAGACGCCGGTCTCGGACCAGATCCGGGTCAGCTCCTCGTGCAGCACGTCCCTGGTGATGGCGTCGAGCGCCGCGAACGGCTCGTCCATCAGCAGCAGTTGGCTGTCCTGGGCGAGCGCCCTGGCCAGCGCCACGCGCTGCCGCATGCCGCCGGACAGCTCGTGCACCCGCTTGTCGTACGAGCCCGTCAGGCGCACCAGGGCGAGCAGCTGCTCGGCCTCGCCGCGCCGCTCGTTCTTCGGCACGCCGCGCAACCGCAGCGCCAGCTCCACGTTCTTCCCCGCGGTCAGCCACGGGAAGAGCGCGTGCTCCTGGAACATCAGGGCCGGGCGGCCGCCGGGGACCGAGATCCGGCCCTCGGAGGCCGCGTCGAGGCCCGCGGTCAGGTTGAGCAGGGTCGACTTGCCGCAGCCCGAGGCCCCCAGCAGGGTGACGAACTCCCCGGGCGCGACGTCGAGGCTGATGTCGTCGAGCACCAGCTGCTGCCGGCCTGGCCGGCCGAAGGACTTCGAGACATGGTCGAGCCGCACGGCGTACTCGGTCGCGACGGCGTCGCCGGCGCGCTTGTCGGTGGTGGTGAGGGCCATGGTTGTCACCTCCTGGGGGTCACTGGGCTCCGGCGCGCGTCAGTCGGCCACGCCGAGGCCGGCGTCGTCGACCTCCGGCTGCCCCGCGTCGGCGAGCACCCGGTTGAGGATGGACAGGTCGTAGATGCCGCCGAGGTCGGTCTCCTCCAGCAGGCCGGCCGTTACGGCGTGCTCGGCTCCGAGCTGAAGGGTGCCGGCCAGCGGGTCGTCGAGGAACTCGACGTTCTCCCAGGCCGGGTCGAGCACCTCGGCCGGCAGCTCGCTGCCGCCGGGCAGCGCGGCCAGCTCGGCGTTGAAGCCGGCCTTGGCCTCGTCGGGGTTCTCGCCGATCCAGGCGTTGGTCTCCACCACGCCGCGCACGATGGCCTCGACCACGTCCGGGTGCTCGTCGAGGAAGCTCTGGGCGGCGATCACGTGGGTGACGACGTAGCGCCCGTCCTCCCACAGCTCGCCCTCGTCGAGCAGGGTCTCGGCGCCCCGGCTGACCAGGTTGGCCGCGGTGGGCTCCGGCACCCAGGCGCCGTCGATGTCGCCGCTGTCGAACGCGGCCGGGATCTCGGCGTTGGGGATCCGCGCCACCTCGACGTCGCCGCGCCCGGTCTGCGGGTCGACCTCGTAGCCGTTGTCCGCCAGGTAGTTGAGCAGCGCCACGTCCTGGGTGTTGCCGAGCTGCGGGGTGGCGATCGTGGCCCCCGCCAGGTCGTCGAGGGACGACACGGTGTCCGGGTTCACCACCAGCGACGCGCCGCCGGAGGCCGCGCCCGACACGATCCGCAGGCTCCGGCCGTCGGACTGGGCCCAGCCGTTGATCGCCGGGTTGGGGCCGATGAAGGTGACGTCGACCTCGCCGGCGTTCAGCGCCTCGATGGCGGACGGGCCGGCGTTGAAGACCTGGGTGGCGACGTCGGTGCCGCCCAGCTCCTGGCGGATCAGGCCGCCGTCCTCCCGCAGCCCGACCACGGCGGTGGCGTGGGTGATGTTGGCGAAGTAGCCGATGGTCACCTCGTCGGCCGACAGCGCCTCGGCGCTCGACTCGTCGGGCGCCGGCGCGGAGCCGCCGTCGTCGGAGTCCGAGTCGGAGCCGTAGCCGCAGGCCGCGACGAGCAGCAGCGGCAGCGCCAGGGCGGCGGTCAGCGCGCGGCGGCTCGACCGGGCGGTTCTCCGGCGGGAGGTGCGGGTGGCGGTCATGGGAGGGTCCTCTCGGGCAGGCGGAAGGTTGGGAACAACGGGGTCAACGAGCGGGATTCAGCCCGCACATCGCCCGATCCCGCCGTGCCCCGCGCCGAGCGTGCCGCTGCCTATGCGGCCGCCCTCCTTCGCGAAGGTCGAGAAGACCTCTCCCGCGATCCGCATCGTCAGAAGTCCCACCCGTCGGACGTCTCGTCCGCCGCCGGCCGCTGGCCGGCGAAGGCGGTGCCCGCCATGCCGGCCGTGAGGGTGGCGCCGTCCGCCGGGTCGATCAGCAGGAAGGAGCCGGTGGCCCGGGAGTCCGCGTAGGCGTCGACGGCCAGCGGCTCCGCGGTGCGGACCACGACCCGGCCGATGTCGTTGGCGACCAGCTGCCCGGGCGCCGGGTGCTGCGACAGGTCGTTCAGCGTCAGCCGGGACGGGATGTCCTTCACGATCGCCTTGACCGTGCGGGTGCCGTGCTTGAGCAGCACCCGGGCGCCGGGGAGCAGCGGCCGGTCGTGCAGATGGCAGACGGTGGCGTCGACGTCCTGGCTGGCCGGCGCGGCGTCGGCCGCCGGCACGATCAGGTCGCCGCGCGAGATGTCCAGGTCGTCGGCGAGGGTGAGGGTCACCGACATCGGCGCCCAGGCCACGTCGACCGACTGGCCGAGCGCGTCGATCCGCTCCACCACGCTGGCCCGCCCGGACGGCTGGACCACCACCCGCTCGCCGACCCGCAGCACCCCGGAGGCGATCTGCCCCGCGTAGCCGCGGTAGTCGGGGTGCTCGGCGGTCTGCGGCCTGATCACGTACTGGACGGGGAACCGCGCCGGGTCCTCAGCCGGGTCGTGGGTGACCGGCACCGTCTCCAGGTGTTCGAGGACGGTGGGGCCGCCGTACCAGTCCATGGTGGCCGAGGGGGTGACGACGTTGTCGCCGGCCAGCGCCGAGATCGGGATCGCGGTGACCTCGGGGACGCCGAGCGAGTCGGCGTAGTCGGTGAACTCCGCGGCGATGGTGGCGAACACCGGCTCGGCGTAGCCGACCAGGTCCATCTTGTTGACGGCCAGCACCACGTGGGGCACCCGGAGCAGCGCGGCGACCGCCGCGTGCCTGCGGGTCTGCTCGACCACCCCGTGCCGCGCGTCCACCAGGATGATGGCCAGCTCGGCGGTCGAGGCGCCGGTCACCATGTTCCTGGTGTACTGCACGTGGCCCGGGGTGTCGGCCAGGATGAACCGGCGGCGCGGGGTGGCGAAGTAGCGGTAGGCGACGTCGATGGTGATGCCCTGCTCGCGCTCGGCGCGCAGCCCGTCGGTGAGCAGTGCCAGGTCGACGGAGTCGGCGCCGCGGTTGCGGGAGGCCAGCTCGACGGCCTCCAACTGGTCGGCGAGCACCGACTTGGAGTCGTGCAGCAGCCGGCCGACCAGGGTGGACTTGCCGTCGTCCACGGATCCGGCGGTGGCGAAGCGCAGCAGCGAGGTGGCCGAGGTCTCGGCGGGCGACGCGGCGGTCGTCATCAGAAGTACCCCTCCCGCTTGCGGTCTTCCATGGCGGCCTCGGACAGCTTGTCGTCGGCCCGGGTGGCGCCGCGCTCGGTGAGCCGGGACGCGGCGATCTCGGCGATGATCTGCTCGATGGTGGCGGCGTCCGAGTCGACGGCGCCGGTGCAGGACATGTCGCCCACCGTGCGGTAGCGGACCAGCCTGGTGGCCACCGGCTCGTCGTCCCGCGGCCCGCCCCACTCGCCGGGCGCCAGCCACATCCCGGCGCGCTGGAACACCGGGCGCTCGTGGGCGAAGTAGATCGCCGGGATGTCGATCTTCTCGCGGCCGATGTACTGCCAGACGTCCAGCTCGGTCCAGTTGGAGAGCGGGAAGACCCTGACGTGCTCGCCCGGCGCGTGCCGGCCGTTGTAGAGCTGCCACAGCTCGGGGCGCTGGCGGCGCGGGTCCCAGCCGCCGAACTCGTCGCGCAGCGAGAACACCCGCTCCTTGGCGCGGGCCTTCTCCTCGTCCCGCCGGCCGCCGCCGAACACCGCGTCGAAGCGGTTGCGTTCGATGGCGTCGAGCAGCGGCACGGTCTGCAGCGGGTTGCGGGTGCCGTCGGGGCGCTCGCGCAGCCGGCCGCTGTCGATGAACTCCTGGACGTGCGCGACACGCAGCCGCAGCCCGTGCCTGGCCACCACCTCGTCCCGGTAGGCGATCACCTCGGGGAAGTTGTGCCCGGTGTCCACGTGCAGCAAAGTGAACGGCGGCGGCGCCGGCGCGAACGCCTTCAGCGCCAGGTGCAGCATGACGATCGAGTCCTTGCCGCCGGAGAAGAGGATCACCGGCCGCTCGAACTCGCCGGCCACCTCCCGGAAGATGTGCACCGCCTCGGACTCCAGCACGTCCAGGTGGGACAGCGTGTAGGGACCGCCGGTGTCGACATTCGCCGTCATGCCCGCCATGCCCGTCTCCCTTCGCTCGCCATCGTGTCGCGCCCCCATGACCGGGTAAGCTCCCCGGTGTGCTGAGCGAGAACCAAGCCAGCACACCGGGACGTTACGAGAGCCAAGTGCGTTCCTTCGAGCTTTGCCGTACCAAACCGGGCAGGTTCCGTCCCGGCTGGTGTTGATGGAGTAAGACCTTGCCGGTCGTTGACCTGCGGGGCTTCCTGAGCCAGGAATCCCCCTGCTTCAGCTGGGGGAGGGTTCAAAGCAGCCCCCGCTCGACGAGCAGGGTGTACAGGGATGCCGCCGACTCGCCGACCTGCTCCCGGTGTGCCTCGATCACCAGGTCGGGGGCGGCCGGCGCCTCGTAGGGGTCGTCCACGCCGGTGAGGCCGGAGAGTTCGCCGGCCGCCTGCCGCGCGTACAGGCCTTTCACGTCGCGCTCCGAGCACACCTCGACCGGCGTGGCGACGTGCACCTCCAGATAGCCGGTGCCGGCGGTCTGGTGGTGCTTGCGCACCGCCTCGCGGCTGTCCGCGTACGGCGCGATCACCGGGACCAGCACCTTCACCCCGTGCGAGGCGAGGAGTTCGGCGACGAAGCCGATCCGCCGCACGTTGGTGTGCCGGTCCTCGCGGGAGAAGCCGAGCCCCGCCGAGAGGAACTCCCGGATCTCGTCGCCGTCCAGCACCTCGGCGCGGTGGCCCTCGGCCGCCAGCCGCTCGGCGAGCGCGCGGGCGATGGTGGTCTTGCCGGCGCTCGGCAGGCCGGTGAGCCAGATGGTGGCGCCCTGGCCGTTGTCGCTCATCTCCGGCTCCTGCCCTGCTCGTCGGCTGCTCGTCGGGGTGACGTGTCGTCGGGGCGCATCAGCCGTGCAGCCCGCACTCGGTCTTGCCAAGGCCGGCCCAGCGGCCCGCCCGCGCGTCCTCGCCGGCCAGCGTGCGGCGGGTGCAGGGGGCGCACCCCACGGAGGCGTAGCCGTCCTGGAGTAGCGGGTTGGTGAGGACCCCGTGCTCGGCGACATAGGCTTCCACATCCGCGTCGGTCCAGCGGGCTATCGGCGCGATCTTCACCTTGCCGCGTCGCGCGTCCCAGCCGACCACCGGCGTGCCGGCCCTGGTCGGCGACTCGTCCCGGCGCAGCCCGGTGGCCCACGCGTCGTAGCCGGTCAGGCCGGCCTCCAGCACCTCGACCTTGCGCATCGCGCAGCAGCGGTCGGGGTCGCGCTCGTAAAGCCGGGGCCCGAACTCGGCGTCCTGCTCGGCGACGGTGCGCCGCGGCGTGAGGGTGACGACGTTGACGTCCATGACGGCGGCGACCGCGTCCCGGGTGCCGATGGTCTCCGGGAAGTGGTAGCCGGTGTCCAGGAAGACGACGTCCACGCCCGGCCTGGCGCGGGCCGCCAGATGGGCCACGACGGCGTCCGCCATGGAGGCGGTGACGCAGAGCCGCGGCCCGAAGGCGTCGGCGGCCCAGCGCAGTATCTCCAGGGCCGGCGCGTCCTCGAGCTCGCGGCCGGCCCGCTCGGCCAGCTCGCGAAGCCGGTCGGCGCGGTGCGGCTCGGTGGTGGTGACGGTGCTGGTCATGGATCCGATGCCCCTCCTCTGCCTTGCCTCAGGTCAGCCGTCGTGGTCGTCTCGGTCGTCGCGGGTCAGGCCGCGGGCCAGCAGGCCGAGGAACGACAGCCGGAAGGCGCGGTTGCACGCCGCGCACTCCCAGGCGCCGTGCCCGGCCTCGCTGGGGCGCAGGTCCTCGTCGCCGCAGTAGGGGCAGTAGAACGGGGCGGCGCGCTCGCTCACGACAGCGCGCCCTCGTCGGCCCTGGCGACCCACCGCGCGAACCGCTCGCCCGGCTCCCGCTGGTCGAGGTAGGTGCGCAGCACCCGCTCCACGTAGTCGGCCAGGCCGGCGGCGGTGACCTTCAGGCCGCGCACCTTGCGGCCGAAGCCGGGCTCCAGGCCGAGCGAGCCGCCCAGGTGCACCTGGAAGCCTTCGACCTGCCGCCCCTCGTCGTCCACCACCAGCTGGCCCTTGAGACCGATGTCCGCGATCTGGATGCGGGCGCAGGAGTTGGGGCAGCCGTTGATGTTGATGGTCAGCGGCTCGTCGAACTCCGGCAGCCGGCGCTCCAGCTCCTCGATCAGCCAGCCGCCCCTGGCCTTGGTCTCGACGATGGCCAGCTTGCAGAACTCGATGCCGGTGCAGGCCATGGTGCCGCGCCGGAACACCGAGGGCTCGGCGGTCAGGCCGAGCGCGTCGAGCCCCTCGGTGAGCGAGGCGACCCGGTCCTCCGGCACGTCGAGGATCAGCATCTTCTGCTGGACGGTGGTGCGCACCCGTTCCGAGCCGTGCGCCTCGGCCAGGTCGGCGATCTTGGCGAGCGTGGTGCCGTCCACCCGGCCGACGGTGGGCGCGAAGCCCACGTAGTGGCGGCCGTCGTTCTGCCGGTGTACGCCGATGTGGTCGCGCCAGGCGTGCGGCGGGTCGGCCGGCGCCGGGCCGTCGATCATCCGGCGCAGCAGGTACTCCTTCTCCACCACCTCGCGGAACCGCTCCGGGCCCCAGTCGGCGACCAGGAACTTCAGCCGGGCGCGGGTGCGCAGCCGGCGGTAGCCGTAGTCGCGGAAGACGGAGACGACCGCCTCGTGGACGTCGGCGACCTCCTCGGCCGGCACCCAGGCGCCGAGCCGGACGCCGATTCGCGGGTTGGTGGAGAGCCCGCCGCCGACCCAGACGTCGAAGCCGGGACCGTGCTCGGGGTGGACGACGCCGACGAACGCCACGTCGTTGACCTCGTGCGCCACGTCGAGCAGCGGCGATCCCGAGACGGCGGTCTTGAACTTGCGCGGCAGGTTCGAGTACGCCTTGTTGCCCACCACCCGGCGGTGGATCTCCTCGATGGCGGGCGTGCCGTCGAGGATCTCGTCGGCCGCGATCCCGGCCACCGGGGAGCCGACGATCACCCGCGGGGTGTCGCCGCACGCCTCGGTGGTGGAGAGGCCGACGGACTCGAGGCGGCGCCAGATCTCCGGCATGTCCTCGATCCGGATCCAGTGGTACTGGACGTTCTGCCGGTCGGTGATGTCTGCCGTGCCGCGGGCGAACTCCTGCGAGATCTCGCCGATCACCCGCAGCTGGCGGGTGGTGAGCCGGCCGCCGTCGATCCTGACCCGCAGCATGAAGAACTCGTCGTCCAGCTCCTCGGGCTCCAGGATCGCCGTCTTGCCGCCGTCGATGCCGGGGCGCCGCTGGGTGTAGAGGCCCCACCAGCGCATCCGGCCGCGCAGGTCCTGGGCGTCGATGGCCTGGAAGCCGCGCTGGGCGTAGACGGTCTCGATGCGGGTGCGCACGTTGAGGCCGTCGTCGTCCTTCTTGAACTGCTCGTTGCCGTTGAGCGGCGTGAAGTGCCCGGCCGCCCACTGGCCTTCGCCGCGGTGGCGGCCGGCCTTGCGACGGGCGG
Organism: Streptomyces mayteni; assembly: GCF_054783955.1. Lineage (NCBI taxonomy): Bacteria > Bacillati > Actinomycetota > Actinomycetes > Kitasatosporales > Streptomycetaceae > Streptomyces > Streptomyces mayteni. The sequence goes on from NZ_BAAGPR010000106.1 coordinate 13,639, forward strand.
GAGCGGCAGGCTTCTCAGCGCTGTCGGACATGGTGGTGTCGCGCCTTTCTGGGGTGCGATGGGCCTGCGTGACGGCAGGGATGACTCCGCCCATGATCCGGACGGCCGCGGAGGCGAGGGGAGTCAGCGCGTGGAGAGGAGGCGGTGCTGCGGTGCGGGAGACGGCCGGGAAACGGCTCTCACCAGGCCGGACAGATGGCGCTGGACATTCGACCGAAGTCGACGTGGCGCCGACTCACCAGGGCAATTCCAGCAGCGGACATGACGGCAGCGTGGCACGCGGTGACGCGCCCGTCCACCGTTATCCGCGATGTGGACGGGGTCGTCCCAATATGTGGTCACTGTGTGAGGGTGGTCACGTTTGACCGGTCAGCCGGGCGTGGGACCGGCCGCTCCCGGCCAGGGGCCCGGGGTGGCGACCACCGGCTCCTCCGCCTCGGTGGTGTCGTACAGCCGGAAGCCGCGGCGCCGGTAGTTGGCCAGAGAGTGCGGGCCGTCCTTGGAGCAGGTGTGCACCCAGACCCGGCGGGTGGGCGGCCGCCCTGGCCAGCGTTCCGCCAGGTCCCAGGCCCTGGCCGTCCCCTCGGCGAGCAGCAGCCCGCCGATACCGCGCCCCCGGAAGGCCGGGAGCAGCCCGAAGTAGCTGACCTCCACCTCTCCTTCGGGGCCTTTGGGGTGCGGGTCGAGCTCCAGGAAGCCGGCCGGGGTGTCGTGCCGGTAGGCCACCCAGGTCTCCACCCCCGGCCGCTCCAGGAACGTCCGCCACCGCGCCAGGTCCCACACCAGCCGGTCGGTCCAGGTGATGTCCTGCCCGACCGCCGTGTACAGGAACCGGCTGAACTCCGGGCTCGGCACGGCCGCCCGCGCCACCCGCACCCCGGCGTCCGGTGCCCGCCGCCCGGCCGGCACCAGATCGGTCGGCGCGGTCTGCTCAAGCCACCAGGTGACGACGCGACGGGTCAGGGCGGGGGACGTGCTCATGCCGCCATCCCACCACACCGGGCGGCGGAGCCCGCTCACCGGGCCGGGCGGGCCCGGTCTACGATCGACCCCAGGTCGAGGGCACCGGGCAGGGTGCCGAACGCCACGCCCCAGTCGCCCGACAGCCGGGACGCGCAGAACGCGTCGGCCACCGCCGACGGGGCGTGCTGGACCAGCAGCGCGCCCTGGAGCACCAGCGCGATCCGCTCCACCAGCCGGCGGGCGCGGGCCTCGATCCCCTCCAGGTCGGACAGCTCGGTGAGCACCCCCTTGATCGCGGCGTCCAGCCGGTGGTCGGCGCCGGCCGCCCGCCCCACCTCGGACAGGAACGCGTTCAACGCCTGCGGCTCGCGCTGCAACGCCCGCAGCACGTCGAGCGCCTGGACGTTGCCGGACCCCTCCCAGATCGAGTTCAGCGGCGACTCGCGCAGCAGCCGCGGCATCCCCGACTCCTCCACGTAGCCGTTGCCGCCCAGGCACTCCAGGGCCTCCACGGCCAACGGGGTGCAGCGCTTGGTCACCCAGTACTTGGCCGCCGGCACCACGATCCGCAGCAGCTGCCGCTCCTGCGCGACGCCGGCCGCCGCCGCGTCGTGCGCCGCGGCCAGCCGCAGCGCCAGCGCCGTCGCCGCCTCAGACTCAAGCGCCAGGTCGGCCAGCACGTTCCGCATCAGCGGCTTGTCGATCAGCGGGCCGCCGAACGCCGACCGGTGCGCCGAGTGGTGGATGGCCTGGGCCACGGCCTGCCGCATGATCGCCGCCGAGCCGGTGACGCAGTCCAGCCGGGTGGCGGCCACCATCTCGATGATGGTGGGCACCCCGCGCCCCTCCTCGCCGACCCGCCACGCCACGGTGGTGCCGTCGAACTCCACCTCGGACGAGGCGTTGGAGTGGTTGCCGAGCTTGTCCTTGAGGCGCTGGATCCGGAACGTGTTGCGGGTGCCGTCCGGTAGCACCCGTGGCAGCAGGAAACAGGTGAGCCCGCCAGGCGCCTGGGCCAGCACCAGGAACGCGTCGGACATCGGCGCCGAGCAGAACCACTTGTGGCCGGTCAGCGCGTACGCGCCGGGCTCGGCCAGCGGCTCGGCCCGGGTGGAGTTGGCCCGCACGTCCGAGCCGCCCTGCTTCTCCGTCATCCCCATGCCGGCGATCGCGCCCGCCTTCTCCGCCACCGGGCGCAGCCCCGGGTCATAGGCGTGGGCGGTCAGCGCCGGCTCCCAGACGGCGGCCAGCTCGGGCGCGGCGCGCAGCGCCGGCACGGCGGCGTGGGTCATCGACACCGGGCAGCCGTGCCCCGAGTCCACCTGCGTCCACACCAGGAACCCGGCCGTCCTGCGGAGCTGCCCGCTGGGGCGCGACACGGCGTCCGTGAGGCCGGCCTCCACCGCCCGCGCCATCAGCCGGTGCCAGGCCGGGTGGAACTCGACCTCGTCGATCCGGTGGCCGTAGCGGTCGTGGGTGCGGAGCACCGGCGGGTGCTCGTTGGCGAGCCTGCCCCACTCGGCGGCCTCGGCCGAGCCGGCGGCGCGGCCGAGCGCGCGCAGCTCGGCGGTCGCCTCGTCGGCGACCTCGGGTGCGACGTGCCGGGCGAAGCCCTCGGTGAGGGCGGCGTCCGCGGCGAACACGTCGTACTCCGTCAGCGGCGGCGGCTGGTTGGTCACCGCGTGGGTGCTCTGCGTCATGAGTCCCACCGTAGGCCGGTCGCGGCGACCCGTCACCACCCGCGGTCGCACGTGCCGATGGCCGGTTCCCGCTCTGCGCCCCGGCGGGTGTCCGAGGTGTCCGTACTGATCGCATACCGTGTGCGAGATCCGTCCTGAGCCCCCGGCGCACGCCCGGGCCTGGGCGCATCCGACGGGTTCAATCGAGGCCGGACCTAGTACAGTTGGCCGTTCGCGGCCACTGGGATGGGAGCGGCATGGGTGTTGTGGACCACGAAGAGACCGTTGGCGAAAGCAAAGCCCGTGTCGTCCCCGACTACCGGCAGACCGGCCCCACCGTGGCCCGAATGATCCTCGGCAGCAGGCTGCGGCAGCTGCGCGAGGCCCGCGGCATCACGGGTGGCCAGGCCGGCAGCAGAATCCGCGCCTCCCACTCCAAGATCAGCCGCCTCGAGATGGGCAGGACCGGTTTCAAGACACGGGACGTGCTCGACCTGCTGACGCTCTACGGCGTCACCGACGAGGCCGAGCGCGCCATGCTGCTGGAACTGGCCAGGCAGTCCACCCAGCCGGGGTGGTGGCACGTCTACCACGACGTGGTGCCGGCCTGGCTCAACGTCTACCTCGGCCTCGAACAGGCGGCCACGGTGATCCGCGGCTACGAACTCCAGTTCGTCCCCGGCCTGTTCCAGACCGAGGACTACGCGCGGGCGGTGACCAGGCTCGCCCCCGAGCCGCTCGACGACCAGCTGGAGCGGCGGGTCGAGCTCCGGATGGCCCGGCAGGGCGTGCTCCACCGGGAGCAGCCGCCGCACGTCTGGATGGTCATCGACGAGACGGCTCTGCGGCGCCCGCTCGGCGGCCCCCGGGCGATGCGGGCCCAGCTCGAACACCTCCTGGAGATGGCCGCGCTGCCGCACGTCACCATCCAGATCATGCCGTTCGCCGCCGGCGGCCACGCGGCGATCGGCGGCGCCGTCACGGTCCTCCGCCCACCGGGCGGCGACCTCCCCGACGTCGTCTACCTGGAACAGCTGACCGGCGGCGTCTACCCCGACAAGCCGTCCGAGATCGAGTCCTACCGGCACATCATGAACCGCGTGGTCCTCCAGGCCGAACCCCCCACCCAGACCGACGGCTTCCTGCGGCGGGTTCTCCACGAGACGTAGGCCACGTGGCCGTGGCGTCGTCCCACCGACCTCAGCCCCGTGGCGGCCGTGGCGCCGCTTCGCGGCGAAGCGGTCTCGCGGCGAAGCCGCGGCCGGTGGGGCAGCCCGGCCGCCTGCGGCGGTGGCTTTCTACCACGCCTGCGGCGTGGACAGCCCCGGAGCCGGGTCCGCCTTCGGCGGGGCCATGGCTCGGGCGGCGGCTCTGCGCGACCCGCGCGGGCGGGCCTCCGGGCGGGCCGAGGAGCGGTGTAGCCGTGCGGCTGCCCTGGAGGCGCATCGGCGGGTGGGCTGACCGCCTGCGGCGGCCTGCCGCCGCGCTTCCGGCGCGGACGGCCCTCGAGCCGGCCCTGCCGCAGGTGGGCCCGTGGCGGCCCGGGTGGGGTTGCGCGAACGTGTCGATGGGCTGGCCGCCTGCGGCGGAGCCATCGCCCGGCCGGCGGCGCTGCGCCGTAGGCCACGTGGCCGTGGCACTGTCCCACCGACCTCAGCCCCGTGGCGGCCGTGGCGCCGCTTCGCCGCGAAGCCGCGACCGGTGTGCCGGCCGATGCCGCGCCTGCGGCGGGGCCTTGGCTCGGCCCGCGTGGGCGGGCTGTGGAGCGGTGTAGCCGGTGTGGATGCCCCTGGAGACGGATCGGAGGGGGGGCTGACTGCCTGCGGCGGCGGCCTGCCGCCGCGCCTTCGGCGCGGATGGCCCGGTCCCGCGCGGACCGGCAGGCCGTGGGACGCGCGGAAGGCGGGGCCTGCCCGGCGGCCGGCCGCCTGCGGCCGCGCGCGCCTTCGGCGCGTGCGGTGGCCGGGATATCGTCGGGTGGCATGGCGCTCACCGAGATCGAGATCACGGGGGAACTGCTCCGGGATCTGTTGCGTGATCAGCATCCTGACCTGGCCGATCGGCCCGTGCGGCTTGGGGCGCGGGGGTGGGACAACCAGTTGTGGCGGCTCGGTGAGGATCTCGCCGTCCGGGTGCCCTGGGCGACGGAGGCCGCGGACGCGCTGGTGCGCAAGGAGTACACGTGGCTGCCCGGCCTCGCCCCGGGGCTGCCGCTGCCGGTGCCAGTCCCGCAGCGCCTCGGCGAGCCGTCGGAGCGGTTTCCGCGCCCCTGGATCGTCACCACCTGGGTGCCAGGCACGCCCGCCGACCTCGCTCCGGCCACCCGTGGCGAGCAGGCGGCCGACGCGCTGGCCGCGTTCCTCACTGCGCTGCACCGGCCCGCCCCGGCGGGGGCGCCCGCCGGTCGCGACCGTGGGGGCCGGTTGGCCGACCACGCCGGGGGGTTCCTCGACGGGCTCGCCTCGGCCGCCGAGTTCGGGCTGATCCCCGACCCGGAGGCCGTCCGCGCGGTCTGGGAGGACGCCGTCGCCGCGCCCGCCTGGGCCGGCCCACCGGTGTGGCTCCACGCCGACCTGCACGCGGCCAACGTCCTCACCGAGGACGGCGCCCTCTGCGGCGTGATCGACTTCGGCGACCTCTGCGCGGGCGATCCGGCCTGCGACCTCGGTGCCGGCTGGGCGCTGCTGCCGGACGGCGCCATCGACCGGTTCCACGCCGCGTACCGGCCGGCCCTGGACGACGCCACCCTGCGCCGGGCCCGCGGCTGGGCGCTGCTGCGCGCCATGGGCGGCGTCCTCATCGGGGAGGCCGGCGTCCGCGGCCGGCCCGGCGGCAAGCCCACCTGGGGCCCGCCCGCCCAGGCCGCGGTGCGGCGTCTCGTCTCGGCGAGCGCGGTCGGGTAGGCCGCGAGGCCCGGATCGCTCTCGGCGAACAGCCGGCGGGGTCGGGAACAACGGCGGAGCCCCTCGCATTGAGTCTGCATAGCTCAATTTGCTTGCCGAGGGAGAGGTCATGACTCTGTCGTTCGACAAACTCACCCTGCCGGTGCTGCCGCTGGACGACGAGGTGGTGCTGCCGGGGATGGTGGTGCCGCTGGAGCTCTCCGACTCCGAGGTGCGGGGCGCGGTCGAGGCCGCGCAGTCCGCCGCGGTGCGGGGAGAGAAGCCGCGGCTGCTTCTGGTGCCGCGGGTGGACGGGACGTACGCCGGGATCGGCGTGCTCGGCCGGGTGGAACAGGTCGGTCGGCTGGCCGACGGCGACCCCGGCGCGCTGGTCCGTGGCCTGCGGCGGGTCAGGATCGGTTCCGGGACCACCGGGCCTGGCGCCGCGCTGTGGGTGGAGGGCACCGTGGTCGAGCAGGCCGCGCCCGACCCGCTGCCCGGCGGTGTCGCCGAGCTGGCCAAGGAGTACAAGGCCCTGACCACCAGCTGGCTGCGGAAGCGCGGCGCGTGGCAGGTCGTGGACCGGGTGCAGGGCATCGAGGACGTCGGCGCGCTGGCCGACAACGCCGGCTACTCGCCGTTCCTCAGCGCCGAGCAGCGGCGCACCCTGCTGGAGACCATCGATCCGGTGGAGCGGCTGAAGCTCGCCACCAAGTGGCTCAGCGACCACCTGGCCGAGGAGGAGGTCGCCGAGTCCATCGCCAAGGACGTGCAGGACGGCGTGGACAAGCAGCAGCGCGAGTTCCTGCTGCGCCGCCAGCTGGAGGCCGTCCGCAAGGAGCTGGCCGAGCTCAACGGCGACGCGGCCGACGAGGGCGACGACTACCGGGCCCGCGTCGAGGCCGCCGACCTGCCTTCGAGGGTGCGCGAGGCGGCGCTCAAGGAGGTCGACAAGCTGGAGCGGGCCTCCGACGCCAGCCCCGAGGGCAGCTGGATCCGCACCTGGCTGGACACCGTGCTCGAACTGCCGTGGAGCGTCCGCACCGAGGACGCCTACGACATAGCCGGCGCCAAGGCCGTGCTCGACGAGGACCACGCGGGCCTTGACGACGTCAAGGAGCGCATCACCGAGTACCTGGCCGTCCGCAAGCGGCGCGGTGACCGCGGCCTCGGCGTGGTCGGCGGCCGGCGCGGCGGTGCCGTGCTGGCGCTGGTCGGGCCGCCCGGCGTCGGCAAGACGTCGCTCGGCGAGTCCGTCGCCCGCGCCATGGGCCGGAAGTTCGTCCGCGTCGCGCTCGGCGGCGTCCGGGACGAGGCCGAGATCAGGGGCCACCGCCGCACCTACGTCGGCGCCCTGCCAGGCCGGATCGTCCGGGCCGTCAAGGAGGCCGGCTCGATGAACCCGGTCGTGCTGCTCGACGAGATCGACAAGGTCGGCAGCGACTACCGGGGCGACCCCTCGGCCGCGCTGCTCGAGGTCCTCGACCCGGCGCAGAACCACACCTTCCGCGACCACTACCTGGAGGTCGAGCTCGACCTGTCCGACGTCGTCTTCCTGGCCACCGCCAACGCGCTGGAGGCCATCCCGCAGCCGCTGCTCGACCGCATGGAGCTGGTGCGGCTCGACGGCTACACGGAGGACGAGAAGGTCGTGATCGCCCGCGACCACCTGGTGCCGAGGCAGCTGGAGCGGGCCGGGATGGACGCCACCGAGGTCACCGTCGAGGAGGGCGCGCTGCGCCGGCTGGCCGGCGAGTACACCAGGGAGGCCGGCGTCCGCGCCCTGGAGCGCACCGTCGCCCGGCTGCTCCGCAAGGTCGCGGCCCGCGTCGAGCTGGGCGAGGCCACCCTGCCGGTGACCGTCGCCGAGGGCGGTCTCCGGGAGCTGATCGGGCGCCCGCACCACGTGCCGGAGTCCGCGCAGGAGCCGGCCGAGCGGCGCACCGCGGTGCCCGGCGTGGCCACCGGCCTCGCCGTCACCGGCGCCGGCGGGGACGTCCTCTACATCGAGGCGTCGCTCGCCGACCCGGAGACCGGCGGCTCGGGGCTGACCCTCACCGGCCAGCTGGGCGACGTGATGAAGGAGTCCGGCCAGATCGCCCTCTCCTACCTGCGGTCGCGCGGCGCCGAACTGGAGCTGCCGGTCGGAGACCTGCGGGAGCGCGGCATCCACCTGCACGTGCCGGCGGGCGCGGTGCCCAAGGACGGGCCGAGCGCGGGCATCACCATGACCACGGCGCTGGCCTCGCTGCTCAGCGGGCGCCAGGTCAGGCCGGACGTGGCGATGACCGGCGAGGTGTCGCTGACCGGCCGTGTGCTGCCGATCGGCGGCGTCAAGCAGAAGCTGCTCGCCGCCCACCGCGCGGGGCTGACCACCGTGATCATCCCCAGGCGGAACGAGCCCGACCTGGACGACGTGCCGGCCGAGATCCTGGCCACGCTCGACGTCCACCCGGTGAGCGACGTCCGCCAGGTGCTGGAGCTGGCGCTGTCCCCGGCAGCCGCTCCCACGGTGGCCGTGGCCGCCTGAACCCGAGGTCACCCGGCCGGTCCCGCCCAGTGCGGGACCGGCCGTTCGGCATGGCGCGGGGAAGCGTAGTCTGCTGCGCCATGAGTCCTTCGATCGCCACCAACACCACCGTCGACCTGGGACGGCTCCTCGACTTCGTGCGGCCCCGGCACCGCGCGCTGCTGCTCACCAGGAGGTCCGACGGCACGCCGCAGGCGTCGCCGCTGACCGTCGGCGTCGACGGCGCGGGTCACCTGGTGATCGCCACCTACCCGGAGCGGGCCAAGGTCCGCAACGTCCGCCGCGACCCCGAGGTGAGCGTGGTCGTGCTCTCGGACGAGTGGGACGGCCCCTGGGTCCAGATCGACGGCACGGCCGAGGTGCTCGACGTGCCGCAGGCCGTGGAGCCGCTCGTCGAGTACTACCGGAACATCGCGGGCGACCACCCCGACTGGGCCGAGTACCGCAGCGCCATGGTCCGCCAGGGCAAGTCGCTCATCCGGATCACCCCGAAGCGCTGGGGCCCGATCGCCACCGGCGGCTTCCCCGCGCGCCTCGCCCCGTAGGAGCCGGGCCCGGGGCCCTGGGCGCGCCCGGGCCGCACGTCCATGTCCGATTCCCGCCAGCGCCGTCCCTCGCGACGACGCAGACTGGGGAGCGTGATGGACGATGACAGCAGGTACGAGGCCATGCGCAGCCGTGACGAGCGCTTCGACGGAGTGTTCTTCACGGCCGTGCTGACCACCGGCATCTACTGCCGGCCAAGCTGCCCGGCGACCACCCCGAAGCGGGCGAACGTCCACTTCTACCCCTCGGCGGCCGCCTCGCAGGCGGCCGGGTTCCGGGCCTGCCGGCGCTGCCGGCCCGACACGGTGCCCGGCTCCGCGGAGTGGAACGCCAGGGGCGACGCCGTCGGCCGCGCCATGCGCATGATCGCCGACGGCGTGGTGGACCGGGAGGGCGTCGCCGGCCTCGCCGACCGGCTCGGCTACAGCGCCCGCCAGGTGCAGCGGCAGCTCACCGCCGAGCTCGGCGCCGGCCCCGTCGCGCTGGCCCGCGCGCAGCGCGCGCACACCGCGCGGATCCTGCTCCAGACCACGCCGCTGCCGATCACCGAGGTGGCCTTCGCGGCCGGCTTCGCCAGCGTCCGGCAGTTCAACGACACCATCCGCACCGCCTACGACCGCACCCCGACCGCCCTGCGCGGCGCCGAGCGGGGCGCCCAGGACGGCGGCTGCGCCCCGAAGGGCGGCGTCACGCTGCGGCTCGCCTACCGCGGCCCCTACGACGCGCGGGCGATCTTCGACTTCCTCGGGCTGCGCGCCATCGCCGGCATCGAGGAGCTGACCGGACCGCCAGGCGCCCGCACCTACCGCCGCACCCTCGCCCTGCCGCACGGCAGCGGCGTCGCCGAGGTGGACGAGTCCCCGGGCCGGGCCACCCCGGGCCGGGCCGCCGCCCGCTGGCTGCCCTGCCGCCTCTACCTGACCGACCTGCGCGACCTCACCACGGCCGTGCAGCGGACCCGGCGGCTCTTCGACCTGGACGCCGACCCGTACGCCGTCGTCGAGCGGCTCGGCGCCGCCCCGGCGCTCGGCCCGCTGGTGCGGGCCCGCCCCGGGCTGCGCTCGCCAGGCGCCGCCGAGCCGGAGGAGCTGGCGGTGCGGGCCGTGCTCGGCCAGCAGATCACCGTGGCCTCGGCCCGCGCCCTGGCCGGCACGCTGGTCGCCGCCTACGGCAAGCCGCTGCCCGCCCCCCACGAGGGGCTGACCCACCTCTTCCCGGAACCCGGCACCCTGGCCGAGGCCCCGCTCACCGAGCTGGGCATGCCGGAGGCCCGCCGGGCCACCATCAGGACGGTGTCCGCCGCGCTCGCCGACGGCAGCCTCGTGCTGTGCCCGGGCGCCGACCGGGCGGAGGCCGAGCGTGGCCTGCTCGCGCTGCGCGGCATCGGACCCTGGACCGCCGGCTACGTGCGGATGCGCGCGCTCGGCGACCCCGACGTCTTCCTGACGGGCGACGCCGGCGTCCGGCACGGCCTGAGCCGGATCGGCGCCGAGCCGGCCACCGCCGAGCACTGGCGGCCCTGGCGTTCCTACGCCGTCCACCACCTGTGGGCCGGGGAGTCGACCCCGGCCGACCGAGAGGACTGACCATGCGTTACACGACTCACCCCAGCCCGCTCGGCGAGCTGCTGATCGCCGGCCCCCGCCCGGGCGCCGTCGCCTCCGTCAGCGTGCCGGGACAGAAGGGCGGTGCCACGGTGGCCGCCGACTGGCGGCGGGACGACGCCGCCTTCGCCGCAGCGCGCGAGCAGTTCGACGCCTACTTCGCCGGCGAACTCACCGGGTTCGACCTCGAACTCGCCCCCACCGGCACCGACTTCAGGCGCCGGGTGTGGACGGCGCTCGACCGGATCGGCTACGGGGAGACCGTCAGCTACGGCCGGGTCGCCGAGCTCGCCGGCCTGTCGCCCAACGCCGTCCGCGCCGTCGGCGGCGCCGTGGGCGCCAACCCGCTGATGGTGGTGCGCCCCTGCCACCGGGTCATCGGCGCCAACGGCGCCCTCACCGGATACGCCGGCGGCCTGGACCGCAAGCTCACCCTCCTGAGGCTCGAGGGTGCGCTCAACGCTCCGCTGGAAGGCCGGACGGGGAGCAGGGCCGGCCGCGGCTGATGGCGCCCAGGCGGTTCAACCGCCTGGGCGCCATCCCGCGCCCCTCGCGGGGTGCGGGATGGCGCCGGCCCCGACATGGCGGGGCAGAGATCGCGAGCGCGGTCGGCTCAGCCGAACTGCCGCTCTATGCGGGCCAGCTTCTCCTCCAGGGAGTCGAGCCGGGGCGCCGCGGTCGAGATCGGGTCGGACGAGGCGTCGTCGGCCGGCGCGTGCAGCGCGCGCCGCTTGCTGGCGGCGCCCGACTCCAGGGCCGCCGGCTCGCCCGACTGCTGGGAGACCGCGACCTCCAGCGGCTGCCGGCCCCGGCCCACCCGACGCAGCGCCTTCATGTGCGCCCGCTCCAGGGCCCGCTTCTCGCGCTGCCGCTTGTGGGTCTCCTCCTTGTTCCTGCGGTCCTCGCGGACCTCCTCGACCGCCTCGTCGAGGGTGCGCACGTTCTCCAGCAGCATCAGCGACCAGGCGCCGTAGGTCTCGCGCGGCGCCCGCAGCCAGCGGACGAAGCGGATCTGCGGGAGCGGCCGCGGCACCAGGCCCTGCTCGCGGAGCGCGGCCCGGCGGGTCTGCTTGAGCGCCCGGTCGAAGAGGACGGCCGCGGAGAGCGACATGCCGGCGAAGAACTGCGGGGCGCCCGCGTTGTCGATGCCGCGCGGCGCGTGCACCCAGTTGAACCAGGCGGCGGCACCGGCGAACAGCCAGACCAGCATCCGGGAGCCCATCGAGGAGTCGCCGTGGCTGGCCTCACGCACCGCGACGACCGCGCAGAACATCGCCGCGCCGTCGAGGCCGAACGGCACCAGGTACTCCCAACCGCCCGACAGCGCCAGGTTCTCCCGGCCGAAGCCGACCAGACCCTGGAACGACAGGGCGGCCGCGACGCCGGCGCAGCAGAACAGCAGCGTGTAGGAGAGGATGGCGTAGGCCCGCTCGCGGCGCTTGCGTTGGGCTTCGAGCCGCTCCCAGGAGTCGCCCTGGTCGGCGTGCTCGCCGGCCGGCCTCTTGCCCCTGGTCAGCAGGAACACCGCGAACAGGGCGCCGCTGAGGAGAACCGCGGCCGCCACTACCCAGCTTGTCTCTATTTCCGTCATATAGGGGGCCCCTCGCCTGGGTGTGCTGATTGCGCCGTGCGTGTGCTGAATTCGTGGTGCCGATGTGAGCCGCTGCGGAGCATCCTGATGCTACCGGAGGCCCTGTCACCCTGATTTCGGGCAGAATCCCACCAACGGGTGGTAATCCAGGGAAACTTGCGTTCCCTGATACGCAATCTGTTACCTGCTTGGAGCCAGGCGCGTGACCCGCTCCTCGTCACAGGTGCGGGGGCAGGTGACGCAGGTGTCCTGCGGGCGCAGCGTGTAGAACATGCAGCAGCTCGCCCGGTCCCTGGTGGTGAGGGCCTCGCCGGCCGGCCCGGTCAGCTCGCGGAACGAGGCGCCGCCCGAGTAGGGGGCGGTGGATCCGGGCAGCAGCAGCCCGGCCTCCTCGATGGCGCGCTCCTCCTCGCCGAACTGGTGCCCCAGGTACCACAGTGCCTCGACCATCTCGTCGGTGGCGACGCCCCACAGGGCGCGCCGCCTGCGCCGCATCCGCGGCCCGAAGGTGGTCAGGATCGGGTCGAGGTGCGCGGCCGTCGCCTCGCGGACCGCGGCGCGCAGCGCCTCCTCGTCCGGCACCACCCGGGCCGCCGGGTCGCCGGCGGCGGGGTCGTCCGGCAGGCAGCTGAAGACGCCGGTGCGGACCGCGAGCCGGCCCTCGTCCCGCTGGAACGCCACGTCCTCGGGCGCCAGCATCGGCACCCGGCGCAGCAGGAAGTAGGGGACGACGAACAGCGCGGCCGCCGGCCAGGCGTAGCGGTGCAGCGCGAAGGCGGCGACCACGTCGGGGCGGCCCGGCTGCCCGTAGGTCTCCAGGATCTGCCGCTCGTCCCTGGCCAGGAACGCCTCGAAGGCCGCGCCGCCGGCGGCCAGCTCGCTGCCCAGCACCCAGCCGGCGCCGCCGGTCGGCTCCTCCTCGACGATCTGGAGCGTCGGCATCGCCTCGCCGATCCGGGCGAAGGCCGGGGTGAGCGGCGTGGCGGCGGCCGTCGTCGAGTGCGTGGCGGAGGCGAACGCGGGCACGGTCATGGGGTCACCGATCTTGTTCGAGCAGGTAAGCCTTACCTTACCCGATGCCTCGCGGGGGTTTGTTGTGACGCCAACTCGGCCTAGGGTCCTGTCAGGTGGGGACATTGGTGGGGACATCGGTGGGAAAGAGACCCCGCCGAGAGAGCCCGCCGGGGGAACGCCAGGCAGGAGCGGACGGAGCGCACGATGGAGCCCAGGATGGAGCCTGCCCGAGCCGACTCCCGGTACGTGGCCGCCGAGCGGCCGGCGGCGCGGGAGGAGACCAGGGCCCGCCCACCGCTGCCCGTCCGCCCGCGTTCGCTGCCGGAACGGCACTCGGTGCGGGCCCAGGTGCTGGCCGCGCTGCGCGACGCGCTCGCCACCGGCGAGTTGGAGCCGGGCGAGACGTACTCGGCGCCGGCGCTCGCCGAACGGTACGGCACCTCGCCGACCCCGGTGCGGGAGGCGATGCAGCGGCTGGTCAGCGAGGGCGCGGTGGAGACCGTCCCCAACCGGGGCTTCCGGGTGGCCGGGCACAGCGCGCGGGACGCGGCCGAACTGGCCGAGGTGCGGGCGGCGCTCGAGGTGCCGGCGATCCTGCGGCTGGCCAGGAGCGTGACGCCTGAGCGGTGGGACGAGCTCAACCCGCTGGCCGAGGCCACCGTGACCGCCGCCTCGGTCGGCGACCGGGCCGCCTACGCCGAGGCGGACCGCGGCTTCCACCGGGCGCTGCTGCGGCTCACCGGCAACCGGCAGTTGGTCCTCGTCACCGAGGACCTGCACCGCAAGTCCCAGACCCCCGCCGCCCAGGGCACGCGCCCGGGCCCGGCCGAACTGCTGGCCGACGCGCTGGAGCACACCGCCCTGCTCGACGCGCTCCGCGCGGGCGACCTCACGACGGTCGAACACCTCGCCACGACCCACCTCGGCCTCGACACCGACCGCCCGGAACACGGCTACCGGTGACCTGCGGTACGGCCTGACCACGACGCCGGTTCCCGCCTGGCGGCGGGTACGTTCCCGGCGCCGCCGCGCGGGTCCGGGCGTGGCCGCCCGGTGGGCCCCCTCGCCGGGGGCTCGTTGGCCGGCTGCCGCCGGCGCCGCGCGGTGCGGTGCCGCCTGCCGGCGGGGTCCCGTGCCAGGGGCCCGATGGGGCTTGCGTCTCCCCGGTTGCACCGGGTTGCCGGTGCGGGCAATCCCGCAGCCTGTGAGGTTCCCGCCTGTCGGCGGGGTCCCCTGCCGGAGCCTGGTGGTGCGGGGTGTCGGTGCCGGCGGCCCGGGCCGGGCGTTGCCGCTCCGCGGCCTGCGCGGCCCCGCCGGTGGTGGCGCGGTGGGGTTCCGCCTGTCGGCGGGGTTTCCTGCCGGGGCCCGGTGGTCCGCTTGCGCGGGGTGTCGGTGCCGGTAGGCCGGGCCGAGTGTTGCCGCCCCGTGGCCCGTAGGGCCCCTGCCCGGAGGGCAGTCGGCGGATTGCGCCGCCAGTGCCCTGGCACGTTGCCCGGCTGCCGGCGGGGTTCCTGCCGGGGGGCGGTTGGCCGGCTGTGGCCGTCTGCGCCCTGGCACGGGCGAGACCGCCCATCCGTCTGCCGGCGGGTCCGCCCGAGGCGACTCGGGCCGTGCGGCCCGGCAGCCGGGACGCGGCGTCGCCGCCCGGTGGTGCGGCGCGGCCGCGCC
>NZ_BAAGPR010000107.1:0-28105 GCF_054783955.1 Streptomyces mayteni
GCGTGCGCGCGGCCGGTGGGCTCGGCGCCGCGCCCGCGCCTGGCGCCGGCGGGCGGGAGCCGGGGGGCCGTGGGCTCGGCGGCGTCCTGGCGGGCCTGGCGGGCCTGGGGGGCCTGGGGGGCGGTCAAGGAAGCAGCCAATCGACGGGGCGTTGCTCGGAGAGGCGGATGGTGCCGGTGACGGGCGTCCTGGAGTCGACGGCGAACGGCGGCCCGTCGTCGGACGACCAGCGGTAGCCGGACTCGGTGGTCGGGGAGGTCTCGAGTTCGACGAGCACGGCCACCGGGTTGCCCCGCGCGGCGAACTGGGCGGCGAGTTGCTCGTCGCCGAGGAAGCCGGCGAGTTGGGCGCTGGTCTGCGGCGCGCCGCCCACCGCGAGGACGCGGCCGCGGAGCACGCCGAACCGGTCGCGGGGCACGGACTGCACGTCGAGGTCGACGCGGGCGCCGGCGGGGATCGCGGCGGCGCTGCCGCCGGGCAGGTAGAGGACGGCGACCAGCGGCTCGTCCTGGTCCGTGCGGTGTTCGAGAGTGGCCACCTCGGCGCCGGCGGTGACGACGGCGCCCTCGCGGGCCAGCAGGGCGGTGACCCGGCCGCCGGCGACGGCCGGCACCTCGCGGTCGCCTTCCTCGGTGGCGACCTGGAGCAGCGGGTCGCCGGGTTCGAGGGTGTCGCCCTCGGCGGCCAGCACGCGGGTGACCTGTCCGGCCACCGGGCTCTCCAGCACGTAACTCCCGTCCGGCGGGGTGAGGATGCCCGGCGCGCTCTGGGTGGCGGACACCGAGCCGGTGAAGGCCCAGTAGGCGGCGGCCGTCATCACGAGGAAGGTGACGGCGAGGACCAGCCGGCCTGGCGGGCGGGCCAGGCGTACCGGCAGGTCGAGTTCCTCTGGCGAGCGCAGTTTGGCGAGCGCTTCACGGCGAAACTGCATGGGCCCTTCCGGAGGTCCGCTGAGCCGTTCGTGGAGCCGTTGGCGATGGTGCGGTGGTGGTGCGGTCGTGCGGCGGGCGACGGCCATGAACCCCGGCGGAGAGGGAGCCGGGGTTCATGGCGCGTGCTGCCCGGGGGTTGGTGCTCAGAGGCCGGCGAGCCCGGTGACGGCACCGGTGTTCACGTTCACGCCGGTGAGGGCGGAGACCTCACCGGTCACGCCGCCGGCCAGGCCCTGGACGAAGCCCACGGTCTCCAGGGAGCCCAGGGCGCCGGCCACGTCGCCGGTCACGGCGCCAACCAGGCCACCGGAGACGGAGGCGACGCCAGCCACACCGCCGGCGACGGCGTCCAGCTCGGTGTCGGCGATCTCACGGGTCTCGAGGTTGTTACGCAAGGCGCTAGTTCCCTTCACTTGTATCAATCGACTGAATAACGGTGAACGCGCGGCGAATTCGAGGCAGTGGCCATGACGACAGTCGCCGTTGGAGACGTGCGATGCATCGGCCGCCGTGTTGCCGAATGCCGCGGCGCGGCGATAAAAGCACGCGGCGTGAGGTCGTAGCCAGTGCTGGCCGCCGTGCCAGGCGGCGGGGGCGGCGCGGGCGTGCCGCGTTCTTCGCCAAGTGGGTCGGGGTTTTTCGCGTAATCGGTCGCCTGGCCGGCACGGCGGCCCCGGCGGCGCGGATCCCATAGGGACTCGAAAGCGCGCATCGGCGGCATGTCCGACAGCTGGTGGATTCCGGAGGGATGCGGCCCGGTTGAGTCCCGGATGTGAAGATGCGGCGAAGAGTGTTTGCCGGCCGGGCGGAACGGTCACGCCCGCCGGCTCCGGGCCATAACTATACCTTCTGGATGGTACAGTTACGACCATGCGACCAAGCCAGCGAAACCTGATCCTGGACGCCGCGATCCGGGTGACCGAACGTGACGGGATCACCGCGCTGACCCTGGAGTCCGCGGCCGAGGAGGCCGGCGTCACCAAGGGCGGCCTGATGTACCACTTCCGCACCCGCGACGAGCTGCTGCTGGCGATCCAGCGCCACCTCACCGTGGCCTGGGAGGAGCAGCTGGTGGCCGAACTCGGGAAGCCGCTCGCCGAGGCGTCCGCCCGGGAGGCGGTCGCCGCCTACGCGCTGTCCGGGGTGCGGCCCGGCATGGCCAGGAAGGCCGACCTGGCGTTCATGCTCGAATCGGTCGCCCGCCCCGAGCTCGCCGAGGTGTGGGAGGAGCTGATGCGCCGCTGGGCCCCGGCCCCCGAGCGGGCCGAGCCGGCGGACGTCGACCTGCTGCTGGCCCGCCTCGCGGTGGACGGCCTGTGGCTGTACGAGGCCACCGGCGGCGCGCCGCTGCCCGAGCCGGTCAGGGCGGCGCTGCGGCGGCGCGTCGCCGAGCTGGTGGGGGAGAAGGCCGCGGAGGAGCCGTCATGAGGCGCTGGTGGCTGCTGGTCACGGTGTCGGCGGGGCTGCTGCTGATCTCCGTCGACATGACCGTCCTCTACACCGCGCTGCCCACCCTCACCACCGAGCTCGGCGCGGACGCCTCGGCGAAGCTGTGGATCATCAACGCCTACCCGCTGGTGATGGCCGGGCTGCTGCTCGGCGCCGGCACGCTCGGCGACCGCGTCGGGCACCGGCGGATGTTCCTGACCGGCCTCGTCGTCTTCGGCGCGGCCTCCGCCCTCGCCGCGTTCGCGCCGAACCCGGCCGTGCTGATCGCCGCCCGGGCGCTGCTCGCGGTCGGCGCCTCCGCCATGATGCCGGCCACGCTGTCGCTGATCCGCGTCACCTTCACCGACGAGCGCGAGCGGAACGTCGCGATCGGCGTCTGGGGCTCGATGTCGGTGGCCGGCTCCGCGCTCGGCCCGATCGTCGGCGGGCTGCTGCTCGAACGCTTCTGGTGGGGCTCGGTCTTCCTGATCAACGTGCCGGTGGTGCTCGTCGCGCTGGTCGCCGCGGTCGTCTTCGCGCCCGGCGGCTCAGGCCGCTCCGACCGGCCGTGGGACGCGGTCGCCTCCGCCCAGGTCATGGCCGGCCTGGTCGGCCTGGTCTACGCGATCAAGGAGGCCGCGCGGCCCGACTGGGAGCCCACCCACCTGGCGATCGCCCTCGTCGTCGCGGCGATCGGCCTCACGCTCTTCGCCCGCCGCCAGCGCCGGCAGGAACACCCGCTGCTCGACTTCGCGCTGCTGCGCGACCCGCGCATCGTCTCCGGCGTCCTCGCCGCCGGCCTCGCCATGTTCGCGGCCGCCGGAATCCAGCTGGTGCTCACCCAGCGCCTGCAACTGGTCGCCGGCTGGAGCCCGTTGGAGTCCGGCCTGCTGGTGGCGGCGTTCGCGCTCGGCTCGTTGCCGGCCGGCATGACCGCCGGCGGCCTGGTCCACCGCCTCGGGCCGGCGCCGCTGATCGTCGGCGGCCTCGCGGCCGGCGCCGTCGGCACGCTCCTCGCGCTGCTGCTCACGCCGGGCGTGGTGCCGTTCGTCGACCTCCACCCCGACCACATGGCCTGGACCATACCCGGGATGCTGGTGGCCGGCGCCGGCATGGGCTTCGCGATGACCGCGGCCTCCGCCTCCATCATGGGCAACGCACCCGCCCACCGCGCCGGGATGGCCGCCTCGGTCGAGGAGGTGTCGTACGAGCTCGGCAGCCTCACCGGCGTCGCGATCCTCGGCAGCGTCCTCACCTCCCTCTACACCGCCACCGTCCAACTCCCGTCCGGCGTCGAGGAGTCGGCCGCCGACAGCCTGGACGCGGGCCTGGCCGCCGCCGGCGAACTCCCCGCCGACCGGGCCGCCGGGCTGCTCGACGCGGCGCACGCCGCCTTCGACAACGGGTACGTCACCACCCTGGGGATCGCCACCGTCGTGCTCGCCCTCGGCAGCGCACTCGCCGCCCGGCTCGCGGCACGGCAGAATGGGTCACGCCAGGACCAGCCGACCCAGGTGACGGAGCCCGCCGCGTGATCCTCTGCCTGCTCTTGCTCGCGGCCGTCGCCGCCACCGCCGCCGGGCCAGGAGCCCGCGCGCTGACCAGGGCCCGCTGGCCCGAGCGGGAGCCCAACACCGGGCTGTGGGTGTGGCAGTGCCTCGTCGCCACCGTGCTGCTGAGCTGCCTGGCGGCCCTGTCGCTCAGCGCCGCCGCCGTCTTCGACACCGTCCGCGTCCACCTCTTCGCGCCGGCGCCCGCCCCGGTCGCCGCCGCGTACGACCTGGCCGCGGCCCCGCCCTGGATCGCCGTCCTCGCCCTGCTGCTGACCTGCGGCGCCGCCTGGACCGCCGCGATGCTCGGCCGCGAGCTGTACGAGGCACGCGGCCGCCGGCTGCGGCGCCGCGCGCACCTGCGGGAGCGCGCCCCCGACCTGCCGGCCGGCCTCGCCGCGGAGCGCGGCCCGCTGCTGGTCCTGGAGGACGAGTACCCCGACGCCTGGCTGCTGGCCGGCGACCCGCCCCAACTCGTCGTCACCACCGGCGCGTTGCGGCGCCTCACCGGGCGTCAGCTGGACTCGGTGCTGGCCCACGAACTCGGCCACGCCCGCGCCAGGCACGACTGGCTGCTGCACCTCTCCTCGGCGCTCGACGTGGGCTTCCCCGGCGTCCCGCTCTTCGCCCACTTCAACGAGCAGACCCACCGGCTGGTCGAACTGGCCGCCGACGACACGGCGTCCAGGCGCTGCGGCCACCTCGACGCGGCGCTGGCCCTGATCGAGCTCAACGCCCACCGCGGCGTGCTGTCCTGCGCCAACCCGCGCCGGCTGCTCGCCCACCGGGTGCGGCGGCTGCTCGACCCGCCGCCCAGGTTCGAGTCGACGCGGCGCACCGCCACCACCGCGATGGCGGCGCTTGCCCCGCTGGTGCCGCTGCTGATCACCTTCGGGCCCGGGCTCGTCGCCCTCAGCTGAGCGGGCCGCCGATGGACGCGCACGCCCCCGCGGGGCGGCGGCTCACCCCCGAGCAGGTCGCCTCCTGGGACGGCGCGCCCCTGGTGCTGTTCGTCGGCGTCACCACCGAGGGCTCGCTCGCGCACCGCGCGTTCGACGGCTGGGCCGCCGAACTAGGCGAGCGCTGGGCGCTGCGCGGCGTCGACCTGCCGGCGGACACCCCGCCCGACACCTACCGCCGCCTCGTCGCGGCGCTGCGCGACAACCCGGCCGTGCGCGGCGCCGTCGTCACCGCCCACAAGCTGCGGCTCTTCCGCGCCTGCGCGGCCGAACTGGCCAGCCGGGACGGGGCCGTTCGGCTCACCCGCGAGGTCAACGCGCTGGCCGCCGGCGGCGGCCGGAACCGCACCGTCACCGGCTTCGCCAGGGACCCGCTGTCCCTGACCAGGACCCTGCCCGACCTGCTGCGGCTGGCCGGCGCCGACTCGGTGGCCGACCTGCACGTCCTGTGCCTGGGCGGCGGCGGGGCCGCCACCGCCCTGCTGCTCGCGCTGCACGCCGACCCCGACCGCGGCTGGGCGGCGCGCGCCGAGACGCCGGCCCGGCTCGTCGTCGCCGACACCGACCCGCGCGCCCTCCACGAGCTGGCAGCCGTCGCCGCCCGCCTCGGGGTCGACACCGGGCGGCTGTCCCTCGTGCCGGTGGCCGCGCCGGCGGACTGCGACGCGCTGGTCGCCCGGCTGCCCGAAGGCTCGCTGGTCGTCAACGCCACCGGGCTCGGCAAGGTGGTGCCGGGCAGCCCGCTGACCGACCGCGCCCCGCTCGGGCGCGCCGCGCTCGCCTGGGACCTCAACTACCGGGGGCCGCTCACCTTCCTCCGACAGGCCGCCGCCCACGGCACCCCCACCGCCGACGGCTGGGAGTACTTCGTGGCCGGCTGGGCCGGCGCCCTCACCGCCGTCGCCGGCGTCCCCCTCACCGAAGAACTGCTCCGCCGGTTCGCCGGCGTCGCGCGCCCGCACCGCCCCCGGAGCCCAGCCACCACCTGACGGTCGCCACGTGACGGGCCGCCACCTGACAGGCGCGCGCGCCGACACGCACGCGGGGCTGGTCCTACCGGGTGTCGCCCAGTCGGTGGAAGGGCGCCGCATTGGCCAGGAGTTTCGTCGGAAAGCGGGTCGGCTTTCGCGACAAGCGGATTCTCTTCTTTGCGATACATCGGTCCGGATGGCAATGTCATGTGACGTCAGCGACGGCGAATTCGGTCGTCGATTCCGGACCGAATTTCCCGCGCGTATCCCGCCACCAGCCCTGGCAATTCGAGGCAGGCGAGCGGTGTGAGCTGAATGAGTCGGCGTCGTAGCGAAAGGCCCCTGTCCATGAGCGCAACACGATCCGGGTTCGAGCGGCGCGGCTTCCTGGCCCGAACCGCGTTGGTGGTGGGCGCCGGCCTCGCCGCTCTCACCGGACGCGTTCCCATCGCCCGGGCGACGGACCACGCCGTACCCCACACCGGGCGGCCCGCCCCCGCCCCCTACCCCGACCCGAAGCCACTCTTCATCCCGCCGCTGGCCCCGTCCACCCAACGCGGCGGCGTCCGCGTCTTCGACCTGGCGGCGCAGGCCGGCCGGTCGGCCATCACCCCCGACGGCGAGGCCGACACCTGGGGATACAACGGCGCCCTGCTCGGCCCCACCCTGCGGGTGCGGAGCGGCGAGCGGATCCGCGTCGACGTCCACAACCACCTCGACGAGGCGACCACCGTGCACTGGCACGGCATGCGGCTGCCCGCCGCCTGCGACGGCGGCCCGCACCAGAAGATCGAGCCAGGCGCCACCTGGTCCCCGAGCTGGAAGGTCGACCAGCCGGGCGCCACCCTCTGGTACCACCCGCACCCGCACGGCAGCACCGAGGTCCACGTCTACCGAGGGCTCGGCGGCATGCTCCTCATCGACGACGACGAGACGACCAGCGAACGCCTCCCGCACCGCTACGGCGAGGACGACGTCCCCCTCATCGTGCAGGACAAGACCTTCGACGAGTTCGGCAGGTTCGTCGAGTCGGACCGCCGCGGCGTCGGCATGCTCGGCGCCACCCTGCTCGTCAACGGCGCGGTCGGCCCCACCTTCGAGGTCACCTCGGAACTCACCCGCTTCCGGCTGCTCAACGCCTCCACCGCCCGCAGCTACTCGTTCGGCTTCTCCGACGACCGTCCCTTCCACGTCATCGCCAGCGACGGCGGCCTGCTCGACGCCCCGGTGGAGGCCGACCGCGTCAGGCTCACCCCCGCCGAGCGGGTCGAGATCGTCGTCCACATGCGGCCCGGCGAGCAGGTCGTCCTCCACTCCTACCCGCAGGACCTCGGCGCCCCCGACATTCCGACCGGCGCCGACGACGAGTTCGACGTCATGTCGCTGACCGCCGCCCGCAGGCTGCGCCCCTCACCCCCGCTCCCGCACCGGCTGACCCGGGTTCAGCGCCTCGACTCCGACAAGGCCGTGACCACCCGCGACTTCCAGCTCCACAGCGACCGCATCAACGACCACCACATGGACATGGCGCGGATCGACCAGGTGATCACCGTCGACACCACCGAGATCTGGCACGTCGAGAACGTCAGCCTCACCCCGCACAACTTCCACGTGCACGGCATGCAGTTCCAGGTGCTCAGCATCGACGACCAGCCGCCGCCACCCGAGTACGCCGGCTGGAAGGACACCGTCTTCGCCCCGCCCGGCGTCCCACTCCGGCTCATCATGCGGTTCGCCAAGTACACCGACCCCGCGCTGCCGTACATGTACCACTGCCACCTGCTGTGGCACGAGGACGCCGGCCTGATGGGCCAGTTCGTCGTGGTCAGGCCCGGTGAGGAAGCCGGCACCGTCACCACCGGGCTCGACTGGCCCGACCCCGACACGCCCCCACTGCCACCGTCGCACGACGGGCACCATGGTTGACCGAGGCCCGGCCGTGGGTAGCCAGAGCCTCGGAGGTGGCTGCCCATGTCCGACAGCCGGAACGTGACCGAGACCGCCGACGTCATCGTGGTGGGCGCCGGCCCGGCCGGCTCCGCCGCGGCGTACCACCTCGCCAGACACGGCCGGGACGTGCTCCTGCTGGAGAAGTCCGAGTTCCCCCGCGAGAAGGTCTGCGGCGACGGCCTGACGCCGCGCTCCGTGCGCCACCTGATCCGGATGGGCATCGACATCGACGCCCCCGGCTGGCACCGGACGCGCGGCGTGCGGTTCTTCTCCCACAACACGCGGGTCGAGGTCGACTTCCGGGAGAACACCCGCTACCCGGGCTTCGGCCTCAGCCGCTCCCGACACGACTTCGACGAGATCCTGGCCAGGCACGCCGCCGAGGCGGGCGCCAGGCTGCGCACCGGCACCCAGGTCACCGAGCCGCTGCTCGACCGTGCCGGCCGGGTCAGGGGCGTGACCGCCAGGGCCAGCGGCGAGCGGACCGACTACGCGGCGCCGCTGGTGATCGCCGCCGACGGGGTGTCGGCGCGGCTCGCGCTCGCCCTCGGCGTGCGGCGGCTGCCCAACCGGCCGATGGCCACCGCGATCCGCCGCTACCACCGCTCGCCGGCCGGCCACGACGACCCGTACTTCAGCATCTGGGGCGACCTCGACGTCCGCCCTGGCGGCCCGCCGCTGCCCGGCTACGGCTGGATCTTCCCGATGGGCGACGGCCGGGTCAACGTCGGCCTCGGCCTCGTCCACGGCGCGCCCTCGGGATCGACCGACACCCGCCGGCTGCTCGACGACTGGATGCCGCGCACCCCGCGCGAGTGGGGCCTCGACGACCCCGCCTCCATCGAGGGACCGGTGCGCGGCGCCGCCCTCCCCATGGGCTTCAACCGGCTCCCGCACTACACCCGCGGCCTGCTGCTCGTCGGCGACTCCGGCGGCATGGTCAGCCCCTGGGCAGGCGAGGGCATCGCCTACGCCATGGAGGCCGGCGAACTCGCCGCCGACGTCGCCGTCACCGCGCTGGCCCGCCCGGCCGGGCCCTCCCGCGAGTCCGCGCTCCAGCGCTACCCCCGCGAGATCCACCAGCGCCTCGGCCGCTACTACCGCCTCGGCAACCTGTGGGCCGCGCTGCTGAGCCGGCCCCGCTTCACGTCGTTCCTCAGCCGCCGGCTCATCACCTCGCCGCCGGTGGCGCGCGTGCTGACCCAGCTGATCACCAACACCACGGACGACGGCCGCGAAGCGGCCGACCGCCTCATCAACGCCCTCGTCCGCGCCGTCCCCTCCCGCGCCCCGCGCTGACGCGGCGCTCGGCCCGGCGCCTCAGCGGTCGGTCAGGGTGCGGCGGAGCAGGGGGAGCAGGCGGTCCCAGTGGCGCCGCAGCGCGGCGGGGTCGAACGCGTCGGTGTCGGACATGGTGAAGCCGTGGCTGGTGCCGGGATAGATCTCGGAGGAGTGGTCGACCCCCGCGGCGTCCAGGGCCTGGTTGAGCTCGCCGAGGGTCTCGGGCGTCATGTCGCCCTCGGCGTGGCCGAGGTGGACCTGGGCGGTGAGCCCGGAGAAGAGGCCGGGCCCGTCGGCGCCCACGGGGCCGTGGAACGCGGCGACGGCGGCCACCCGGCCCGGGTGGGCCGCGGCGGTGCGCATCGCCAGGAGGCCGCCTATGCAGTAGCCGGTCACCGCGACCGGTCCGGCGCCGACCTCGGGCCGGCTGGTGAGGAACCCGAGGTAGTCGTCGGCGTCGCTCAGGACGCGTTCGGCGGTGTGCGCCTCGATCAGCGGCATCAGATCGGCGAAGACCGCCGGCCGGACCTCTTCTCCGATGTGCGCGGGAAGTCCGATCACCGGCGCCTGGCCATGCCGGTAGAAGAGGTTGGGGACGAGTACGTAGTACCCGTGCCCGGCCAACTCCTGGGCCATCTCCCGCAGTACGGGCCGGATGCCGAAGCCGTCCGAGTACATCAGCACCCCCGGGTGCCGATCGCCGTGGTCAGGGAAGGCGGCGAACGCGTCGGCCCGGCCGTCCGCGGTGGGAATGTGCAACGTCTTGGTGGGCACGAAATCTCCTGTCGTGGTTGATGTGTCGAGCCAGTGATCAACACGACGGAGGCGGCGCCCGCGCGGCCGCGCGGGATCCGCGATCGGACAGCGGGCCCGCACCGGCCCGTACGGCGCTCAGAGAGGCACCGGGTCACCAATCCGTGTGTGGCGCGATGCCGTCCCGGTAGTCATAGCCGCGCAGCATAGCTCACCGGACGAGAGACGCTGCGGGCTGTCGGAAGCCGGCCGGTCCTGGAGGTTCACGCCGTGGTGGTGCGGGGCGCACGGACCGGGTGTTTGCTGAGGATGGAGACGCGGTTGAAGGCGTTGATCGTGATCGCCACCCAGATCGCCGCGGATATCTCGTCCTCGGTGAGCTCGCGGCGGGCCGCCGCGTACGCGGTCTCCTGCGCCGTCGCGTCCGCCGGGTGCGTGGTGGCCTCGGCCAGCGCCAGCACCGCGCGCTCGCGCGGGGTGAACAGCTCGGTGTCCCGCCAGGCCGGCAGCACGCCGAGCCGCTGCGCGGTCTCACCGGCGCGCAGCGCGCCGCGGGTGTGCAGGTTGAGGCAGAACGCGCAGCCGTTGAGCTGGGAGACCCGGACGTTGACCAGCTCGACGAGACCCCGGTCGAGGCCCGCCTCCGCGGCGGTGGTCCTGACCTGCTCGGCCGCCTGGCGGAACGCCTGGTACGTGGCCGGGCTCCGCTTGTCGACGAACACCCGCCGGCTCGTGGCCTGCTCCGCCATGTCACTCATCCCGTCTCCTTCGTCTGCTGGCACAGTGGACCTATCATCAAGCCGTGGTATTGGTTGAATATGAAACCACATGGTGAGTGGAGGACGTCAGGTGAGTAACGTCGAGCTGAAGCCCACGGAGGTGCGGTGCGCCTCCACCACGGGAGAGGGGCCGGCGCGGGTGGAGGTGCTGACGGCCAGGTCCGTGCCGCTCGGCGGCCCCCGGGCGATGACCGTGCGGCGCACCCTTCCGCAGCGGGCCAGGACCCTCGTCGGCGCCTGGTGCTTCGCCGACCACTACGGCCCCGACGACATCGGCGAGTCCGGCGGCATGGACGTCGCCCCCCACCCGCACACCGGCCTCCAGACGGTCAGCTGGCTCTTCAGCGGCGAGGTCGAGCACCGCGACAGCATGGGGAACCACGCCTACGTGCGGCCGGGCGAGCTCAACCTGATGACCGGCGGCCACGGCATCGCCCACTCCGAGGTCTCCACCGCGCGCACCACCCTGCTGCACGGCGTCCAGCTCTGGGTCGCCCTCCCCGAGGCCGACCGGAACGCGCCCCGCGACTTCCAGCACCACGTGCCGACGCCCGTCCCGCTGGACGGCGGCGAACTCCGGGTGTTCCTCGGCTCGTTGGGCGGGGTGACCTCCCCCGTCCGCACCTTCACCCCGCTGCTCGGCGCCCAACTCGTCCTGGACCCCGGCGCGTCCGTCACCCTCGCCGTCGACCCCGGCTTCGAGCACGGCGTGCTGGTCGACCAGGGCACCGTGCGCCTTGACGAACAGGTGCTGGAAGCCGCCGAGTTGGGCTTCCTCGACGTCGGCGCGCACGAGCTGACCCTCAGCAACGAGACGGCCGAGCCGGCCAGGACGATCCTGCTCGGCGGCCCGCCGTTCGGGGAGGAAATAGTGATGTGGTGGAACTTCATCGGCCGGAGCCACGAGGACATCGTCCGGGCCAGGGAGGACTGGGAGCACGCCTCCGACCGCTTCGGCGCCGTCGAGGGCTACCCCGGCGACCGGCTGCCGGCCCCCGCCCTGCCGAACGCCACCCTCACCCCGCGCCGCAATCCCGCGCCGAAGAGGAGCCAGTCATGACCGAGCCCGCCGCCGAGACGCCGCGCGTCGCGCACGCCCCCGACCGCGAACGGTACGAGATCAGCGTGGGCGACGAGCTCGCCGGCTTCACCGCCTACCGCGACCGCGGCGAGCAACGCGTCTTCTTCCACACCGAGATCGACGACGCCTTCGCCGGCCACGGCCTCGCCTCGATCCTCGTCACCGCCGCGCTGAACGACGTGCGCGCGGCGGGGAAGCGGATCGTGCCGGTCTGCCCGTACGTCGCCAAGTACCTCAAGAAGCACGACGAGTTCGCCGACCTCACCGACCCGGTGAACCGGGAGGTCATCGGCTGGCTCCGGGAGCGGCTGGGCTGACTCCCGCCTCCGGTGCCGCCGTCAGGCGGGTGGCGTCCGCCGTCCACTCGACTCCGCTGCCGTCCAGGGGGCGGACGTGTGCCTCCGCCGACACGACCCGGTCGCTGGGCCGGTCGACGTGTTCGAGGACGGCCGCCAGCCGCCCCACCCGGCCGGTCGCCGGATCCGCCACCAACGCGCCGATCAGCGGATGCCGCACCCAGCGGACGCCGGTGTCGGGCCTCACCACGCGGCCGCCTTCCCCGGCATCCACGGGCAGGTGGTCGCGTGGTCGTCGACCGTCACGACGGCGTGGTGGCAGTAGCCACACGTGACCGGTTCGGCCGTGACGACCGGCCCTTCGAGGCCGGTGACGAGCGTGACGCGGCCCTCGCCCCGCGCGGCGGCACCGGGCGGGGAGGGGGCGGGGGAGCGGGGTGGCCATGGCCGGTTTCTGTGACCGAAGGTGTGCTTACGGTCACAGGGTTCCGCCGAGGAGGGGGCTGGCATGGAGGACTCCACGGGGCGGTCCCAGCGCTGACACCTCGGACGGTACCCCTGACAGGAGTCGCGGGAACCGCGAACGGCCACGCCGGCGCCGCCGGACCCGCGCCGCCCCCGGTGTCCGGCCGGGAACGGCCGACGGCAGGCCAGAACAGACGCTTACCAAAGGCGGCGCCAGCCGCTACGTTGATTGCGGGAGCGCTCCCACGCGCGGCTGCGGTACCGGCGACGGGCCGTCGGTGCACCGATGCACGGCAGTCAGTGGGTCGGTGCTGTCGGCTGCCAGCGTCGGCAGACGACTCTTCCAGAGGAGAATCCGTGTCGATTCAACCCCCCACCGGCCGGCGAAGGTCGCCGGTCAGAAAGTTCCGCCTCGCGGGCGTCCTGGGAGCAGCGCTGCTCGCTCTCGTGATGGCGTCCCTTCCGACCCCGGCGGCGGCTCACGGAGCCACCATGATGCCGGGCTCGCGCACGTACCTGTGCTACCTGGACCTGCGGCAGAACAGCAGCACGCAGATGCCGTCCAACCCGGCCTGCGCCAACGCCGTTCAGCAGACCGGCACCACTCCGCTGTACAACTGGTTCGCCGTGTTGGACTCCAACGGCGGTGGCCGGACGACCGGTTACATCCCGGACGGCACCCTGTGCAGCGGCGGCAACCGCGGTCCTTTCAACTTCTCGTCCTACAACGCCACTCGCGCGGACTGGCCGACCACGCACCTGACCTCTGGGGCCAACATCGAGCTGCGGCACAGCAACTGGGCGCACCACCCGGGCCGGTTCGACGTCTACATCACCCGGCAGGGCTACTCGCCGACCCAGCCGCTGACGTGGGCCAACCTGGAGCGGATCAGCACCGTGACCAACCCGCCGCAGCGGGGTGGCGTGGGCAGCGAGGACGGTCACTACTACTGGAACGTCCAGCTGCCGAGCCGTAGTGGCAACGCGCTGATGTTCGTGCACTGGACCCGTTCCGACAGCCAGGAGAACTTCTACTCCTGCTCGGACATCGTCTTCGACGGTGGCAACGGCCAGGTCACCTACGGCGACGGCCAGACGATGAGCGCCGAGGAGGTCACCGAGGCGACGTCCGAGGTGATGTCCCAGACCTCGCTGGCCAGCGACTCGACCCACGCCGGCCACGCCGGTCAGGCGGCGTCCGACGAGTCCGGGTATCTCGCCCGGGCCGCGGCGGGCGGTATGCCGGTCGGTCAGGTCGTGCTCCAGGGGCTGACCGGTTCGGTGGGCGGCCTCTTTCGATGAGCCACGCAGCCGGTGATCCGGCGCTTCCGGTGACCCGGGGCCTCCGGTGATCCGGGGCGGCTGACGTGCCAAGGGGCCCGTGCGGTGGATCCTGTCGATCCGTCGAGCGGGCCCCTGAGGTGCGACGCGGACGCGGGCCGTGACGCCGGGCCCGGGACGCGCCCGTCCTGATGGGCCCACCGTCACACTCGTCGAGCCGAAGTCACCCGGCCAGGGCGAGCAGTTCGTCGACCACCGGCTCCGCGCCGGCGTCGAGCACGTTGCCCAGGTGCAGGTCTCCGTGGAGCAACACGGTGGTCGCCGCCGTGTCCAGCAGCCGCTCGCACCGCTGGGCGGCCCTGTCCCACGTGGTGACGTCGATCCGTGCGCCGATCGCGGGCTCGGACAGCCGCCTGCCGACCCGGGCGAAGGACTCCTCGCACCGGCCGCGCAGCGTGCGCGTCAGGCGCGGCGGCGGGGCGACCCCGTGCAGCGCGGCGAGCAGCTCCGACCACGGCCCGGGAAGCGAGGCGGCGGGCAGCTCCTCCGCCGGCGTTCCCGGCAGGATCTCCTCCAGCACCATCGCGCCCGCGTCCTCGTCGACGGCCAGTACGGCGGGCACCCGGCCCGAGGCGGCGAACCACCCCAACATCCCGGCCTGCTCGACCAGCAGGGACCGATCGGGACTGAGCTTCAGCACCGCGGGCGTGCCGTCCGGCCATCGGCACCGGAACGTGACCGACGAGGCGCCGTCCGGGAGGGATTCGCCGAGGGAGAGGCCCCAACGGGACGTCGACCGCGCGATCAGGTGGGGCGCGTCGGCGCACCAGCCGGTGACCTGGGGGCCGAACCGACGAACCAACCGCGTGGTGAGGCTGTCCACATTCACCGGGAGTCGTGTCACGCCGGCCAGTCTGCCGCTCAGGGCCGCCGCCCGCCTCCCTGTTTCGAACCGCGGTGTCCCGCCGTTAGGTTGGGCCCCCGCCCCCGCCCCGCCCGCCCCTGACTTCGACCACGACGTGGAGGTCCACCAGTGACCGAACCGGGCGACACCCCCCGCACCGTACTGATCACCGGCGCCACGGACGGCCTCGGCAGGGCCCTGGCCCACGACCTCGCCGCCGAGGGACAGGCCGCCCTGATCCTGCACGGCCGCAGCCGGGCCAGGCTCGACCGGCTCACCGCCGAACTCGCGGCACTCGGCGCGAGAGCGCCCCGCACCGTCGTGGCGGACTTCGCCGACCTCGCCCAGGTCCGCCGGATGGCCGCCGAGGTCCGCGCGACGACGGAGCGGCTCGACGTCCTCGTGAACAACGCCGGCATCGGCGGCGGCGAGCCCGACGGTCGGAGCCGGCGCACCAGCGCCGACGGTCACGAACTGCGCCTGGCCGTCAACCACCTCGCCGGGTTCCTGCTCACCCTCGAACTCCTGCCGCTGCTCCGGGCGTCGGCGCCGTCCCGCGTCGTCAACGTGGCCTCCATCGGGCAGCACCCGATCGACTTCGGCGACCTGATGCTGGAGCACGGCTACGACGGCATGCGCGCCTACGGCCAGAGCAAGCTCGCCCAGATCATGTGCGGTTTCGAACTGGCCGCCCTGCTGCCGGCCGGCGAGGTGACGGTCAACAGTCTCCACCCCGCGACCTACATGCCGACGAAGATGGTGATCGCCGAGCTCGGCTACGGCGTCGACACCGTCGCGGAGGGCGTGGCGGCCACCCGGCGCCTCGTCACCGCGCCCGAACTCGCCGCGGTCACCGGCCGTTTCTACGATCGCACCCGCGAAACCCGGGCCCACGCCCAGGCGTACGACACCGCCGCGCGGCAGCGGCTGTGGCGCCGCAGTGTGGAGCTCACCGATGCCCCGCTCCCGGAGTGAGGCGTCGCGCCCGGCTCAGGCCGAGGCCCGGGCGGCGGCAGCGGTGGCCGGGCCGGCGGTGTCGGTGTCGGCGGTGTCGGCCTCCGGGGTCATCAGATAGCGGGGGAGGTGGGCCGGGGCGAAGGCGTGCTCCACCACCATGGCGGCGGCGCCGTAGACGCCGGCCCGCTCGCCGGCGCGGGACTGCACGATTCGCAGATCCTGGGTGGCCAGCGGCAGCGAGCGCTGGTAGACGACCTCGCGGATGCCGGCGATCAGGTGTTCGCCGGCTTGCGAGAGCGCGCCGCCGATGACGATCACCGAGGGGTTGAAGAAGCTCACCGCGGTGGCCAGCACCTCGCCGATATGCCGGCCGGCCTGGCGGACGAGCTTGAGGGTGGTGACCGAGCCGTTCCGCGCCAGGGACACCACGTCGGCGCTGCTGCGCGCCTCCATGCCGAGCTCGGTCAGCCGGGCGGCGAGCGCCGCGCCGCTGGCCACGGCCTCCAGGCAGCCGGTGTTGCCGCAGCGGCACGGCACGTCCGCCTCGTGCGGGAGCTGCACGTGGCCCATGTCGCCGGCGGCGCCCTGGGAGCCGCGGTGCAGCCGGCCGTCGGCGATCAGGCCGCTGCCGATGCCGGTGGCGATCTTGACGAAGATCATGTGCTGCCGCTCGTGCCACTGGGTGCGGTGCTCGCCGAGCGCCATCAGGTTCACGTCGTTGTCCACCAGCACCGGGCTGTTCAGCAGCTCCTGCACGTAGCCGGGGACGTCGAAGCCGTCCCAGCCGGGCATGATCGGCGGGTTGGTGGGCTTGCCGGAGACGTGCTCGACCGGGCCCGGCAGGCCGATGCCGACGCCGAGCAGGTCGCCCTGGGTGCGGCCGGTCCTGGTCAGCAGGGCCTCGCCGTGCTCGCTCACCTGCTTGAGGACGGCCTCGGGGCCCGCCGCGACCTCCAGCACCAGGTCCTCCTCGGCGAGCACGGTGCCGGAGAGGTCGGTGATCGCCGTCTTGGCGTGCGTGGCGCCGATGTCGGCGGCCAGCACCACCCGGGCGGCCGCGTTGAAGACGAAGGTGGACGGCGGCCGGCCGCCGGTGGACGGGGCGTTGTCCGTCTGGGTCAGCAGCCCGGAGCCGAGCAGGGTGTCGACGCGCTCGGCGATGGCCGAGCGGCCCATGCCGGTCTCCGCGACCAACTCGGCCCGGGTACGCGGCCGGCCGTCCCGCACCAGCCGAAGCAGCGCGGCCGTGCCGGCCGCCTGCCCGGCGGGGAGGGTGCCGTTCTCCGCCATGGTGTGCCCTGCCCTTCTGTCGTCTGCGGGCCGTAAGAGCATGAGTAACGATACAACGTAGGGGGCTTAGTTCAGGTACCGCCCAAACTTCCAACACAAACCGGTGCGCTTTCTATTGACGTCCGGCAAAAGCCTCCATACCTTGCTGCCCATGACAGGCCCCCCGAAGACGTCCGGCCAGTCCGAGGCGGAGGACGTCGCAGAACCGCTGCTGGCGATGCACGACATCGTCAAGCACTTCCCCGGCGTCAAAGCGCTCGACGGCATCGACCTCGACGTTCTGCCCGGCGAGGTGCACTGCCTCCTGGGGCAGAACGGCGCCGGCAAGTCGACCCTGATCAAGGTCCTGGCCGGGGCCCACCAGCCCGACGGGGGACGCATCCTGTGGCGCGGCGAGGAGGTTCGCTTCCCGCGTCCGATGGCCGCGCTGGACCGCGGCATCGCCACGATCTACCAGGAACTCGACCTGGTCGACGGGCTCTCGGTGGCCGAGAACGTCTACCTCGGCCACGAGCGGGCCAGGGCCGGCTTCAGCGCGCGCGGCGAGATCAACGCCGCCACCACGGAGTTGCTGCGGCGCCTCGGTCACCCCGAGATGTCCGCGACCCAGGAGGTCGGCGCGCTCTCCGCGGCCGGCAAGCAGATCGTCAGCATGGCCCGCGCCCTCTCGCACGACGCCCAGCTGATCGTGATGGACGAGCCGTCGGCCGTCCTCGACCAGGAGGAGGTCAACCGCCTCTTCACGGTCATCGGCGACCTCTCGGCGCAGGGCATCGCGATCATCTACATCTCGCACCGCCTGGAGGAGATCCGGCGGATCGGCGACCGCATCACCGTGCTCAAGGACGGCCGCACCGCCGCCTCGGGACTGCCGGCCGCCGACACCCCGACGTCCGAGATCATCCGGCTGATGACCGGCCGGTCCATCGAGTACGTCTTCCCGGACCGCGCGACCACCGACGACGTGTCGGCCGAGCCGGTGCTGGAGGTCGAAGGGCTCGCCAGGAAGGGCGAGTTCAGCGACGTCGCGTTCAGCGTGCGGCCGGGCGAGATCGTCGGCCTCGCCGGGCTCGTCGGCTCGGGACGCTCCGAGATCCTGGAGACCGTCTACGGCGCCCGCCGGGCCAACGCGGGCACCGTGCGGGTCGCCGGGAAGCCGCTACGCCCCGGCCGGGTCGGCGCGGCGATGGCCGCCGGGGTCGGCTTCTGCCCCGAGGAGCGCAAGAGCCAGGCGCTGATCCTGGGCGACGCCGTCTACCGCAACATCACGCTGGCCAGCCTGGCGCGCTTCCACCGTGCCGGCTTCATGGACAACGCGAAGGAGCGGCGCGAGGCGGCCGAGCACACCGAGTCGCTCGACGTGCGGCCGGCCGGCGTCAACCGCCCGGTGGGCAACCTCTCGGGCGGCAACCAGCAGAAGGTCGTGCTGGCCCGCTGGCTGCTGCGCGGCTGCAAGGTGCTGCTGCTCGACGAGCCGAGCCGCGGCGTGGACGTGGGCGCCCGGGCCGAGATCTACGCCCTGATCCGCGGGCTGGCCGACCAGGGCATCGGCGTGGTCCTGGTCTCCAGCGAGATCGAGGAGGTCATCGGCCTCGCCGACCGGGTGCTGGTGATCTCCGACGGGCGGATCGTCGCCGAGTCGGCCGCCGAGGACATCGACGAACACCGCGTGCTCGACCTGGTGATGCAGGGTGAGGCGGCATGAGCGCCGAAGCCGTCGTGACGCGCCGCCGCGCGGACAGAGAAGCGAACGAGGAGAGTTGACGTGAGTGCTCAGACACACGCCGAGCAGCGGTCCGGCGGTGCCGCGCCGCCCGAGGGGGCGGGGGGCGGCAACCTGGCGCAGCGGATCGGCGGCCTGCTGGCCAGCCCGGCCGGTCGCAACGTGGGCCTGGTCATAGCCCTGTTGCTGCTGTGCGTGATAGGTGCCGCGACCGCGGGCGACCGGTTCGCCTCCTTCGACAACATGATGACGATCCTGCGCCTGGCCTCGGTGGTCGGCGTGGTCAGCGTCGGCATGACGTTCGTGATCACCGGCGGCGGCATCGACCTGTCGGTGGGCGCGGTGTTGGCCCTGGCGTCGGTCTGGGCGACCACGCTGTCCACCCAGCAGATGGCGGCGGACTTCCACTGGATCGTGATGGTCACCACGGCCCTGATGGTGGGCGCCGGCGCGGGCCTGATCAACGGGGTGCTGATCTCCTACGGCCGGATGGCGCCTTTCATCGCCACCCTCGCCATGATGGCGGCGGCCCGCGGCCTCGCCGAGCTCATCTCGGACCGGCAGACCCAGGTGGTGACCGAGACCGGCCTCGTCGACTTCTTCGGCGCCGAGGTCCTCGGCGTCCCGGTCCTGGTGATCATCTTCGCGCTGACCGCGGCCGGCGGCTGGGTGCTGCTCAACCGCACCACCTTCGGCCGGCGCACCCTCGCGGTCGGCGGCAACCCGGAGGCGGCCCGGCTCGCCGGCATCGACGTCCGCCGGCACACCACCATCCTCTACCTGCTGCTCGGCCTCGCCTGTGGCCTCGCCGCGGTGATGATCATGGCCCGCACCACCGCTGGCACCTCCACCCACGGCGGCCTGTTGGAACTGGACGCCATCGCCGCCGTGGTGATCGGCGGCACCCTGCTCAGCGGCGGCCGCGGCACCGTCGTCGGCACCGTCTTCGGTGTGCTGATCTTCACGACGCTGACCAACGTGTTCACCCTCAACAACCTCGACTCCTCCTCGCAGGCCGTCGCCAAGGGCGCGATCATCATCGTCGCGGTGCTGCTCCAGCAGCGGGTCTCGTCGGGCGGCGGCCGAACGTAGCCGGACGCGCCGCGGCCGGCGCCTCGTCCCCCCGAGTCCCCCCGACTTTCCTTACTTCCTTCCACCCTCAGCTCACCGGAGACTGCCATGCCCAGAAACAGCACTCGTCGGCGGATGTTCACCCGGGTCGGCGTCGGACTGGCCGCGGTCGGCCTGCTCGCCGCCTGTACCAGCAACACGCCCGAGGACGACGGCGACGACAACGAAGGCGGCGGTCAGCAGAACGCGGCCAGCTCCAACGACGACCCCGGCGAG
Organism: Streptomyces mayteni; assembly: GCF_054783955.1. Lineage (NCBI taxonomy): Bacteria > Bacillati > Actinomycetota > Actinomycetes > Kitasatosporales > Streptomycetaceae > Streptomyces > Streptomyces mayteni. Next base: position 19,948 of record NZ_BAAGPR010000107.1, read on the forward strand.
AACGTCGTCATCGGGTTCTCCGGCCCGCAGGCCGACCACGGCTGGCTGGCGGCCATCAACACGTTCGCCGAGCAGACCGCCGAGCAGTACTCCGACGTCGAGCTGCGGATGGCCGAGGGCACCAACGACCCGAGCGCGCAGATCAGCGCCATCGAGACGTTCATCAACGACGGCGTCGACGCCATCGTGTTGCTGCCCACCGACGGTGCCGCGCTGACGCAGGTCGCGACGCAGGCCATGGAGGCCGGCATCCCGGTGGTCAACGTGGACCGCGAGTTCTCCGACGACGCCGCCGCCCGCACCACCATCCTCGGCGACAACTACGGCATGGGCGTCTCGGCCGGCGAGTACGCCTGCCAGCTGGTCGCCGAGAACGACCTCGGCGACGGCGCCGTGATCGCCGAGATCGCCGGCGTCGACTCGCTGCCGCTCACCCAGGAGCGCTCGCAGGGCTTCGCCGACGCGCTGGAGGTCTGCGGCCAGAACGTCGACAACCGGGTCGCCGCCGAGTTCACCGTCGAGTCCGGCGAGGAGGCCGCCTCCAACCTGCTCCAGGCGGCCAACGAGATCGACATCATCTGGAACCACGACGACGACCAGGGTGTCGGCGTCAAGGCCGCCTTCGACAACGCCGGCCGCGACGAGTTCTTCTTCATCGGCGGCGCCGGCTCGGCCAACGCCATGCGCTGGATCGAGAGCGGCGAGATGGAGGCCACCGTCATCTACCCGGCCACCCAGGGCGGCGACGGCATCAAGCTCGCCCGGCTGATCGCCCAGGACCGCGGCCTTTCCGACCTGGTCCAGGTCGAGGTGCCGCGCCGCATCGTGCTCGACGCGCCCGTGGTGACCGCGGACAACCTGGAGGAGTACCTCCCGATGGGCTTCGAGTCCTGACGGGCCCGACGGCCTGACGGCACTGCGACGTCGAAGGACACGTCGCGGTGCCGAAACCCGGACCGGAGGTCCCCGCAGTCGACGACGGAGGTCGCATGAGCACACTCAACAGCTCGAACAACCGCCCAGGGACCGCCGAACAGGCGGCCGGCCGGGAGCTCGGCATCGGCATGGTCGGTTACGGCTTCATGGGCATGGCCCACTCCCAGGGCTGGCGCAACGCCAGAAGCTTCTTCGACCCGCCGCTGCGCCCCAGGCTCGCCGCCCTCGGCGGCCGGAACCGGGACGCGGCGGGTGAGCTGGCCGACCGCTTCGACTGGCCGGTGGTGGAGACCGACTGGCGGGCCCTGGTGGCGCGGGACGACGTGCACATCGTCGACGTCTGCACCCCGGGCGACACCCACGCCGAGATCGCCGTCGCCGCCCTGGAGGCGGGCAAGCACGTGCTGTGCGAGAAGCCCCTCGCGAACACCGTCGCCGAGGCCGAGGCCATGGCCGAGGCGGCGGCCAAGGCCCGCGAACGCGGCGTCCTCTCGATGCTCGGGTTCACCTACCGGCGGGTCCCCGCCCTGTCGCTGGCCCGCCGGCTGGTGGCCGAGGGCCGCCTCGGCAGGCTGCGGCACGTGCGGGCCCGCTACCTCCAGGACTGGCTGACCGACCCGGCCGCGCCCTACACCTGGCGGATGTCCAGGGAACGGGCCGGCTCGGGTGCGCTCGGCGACATCGGCGCGCACGCCGTCGACCTCGCCCAGTACCTCACCGGCGAGTTCGTCACCGGCGTCAGCGCCGTCACCGACACGTTCGTCCACGAGCGTCCGCTGCCGGACGGCGGCGGCACCGGCACGGTGACCGTCGACGACGCGGCCGTCTTCCTCGGCCGGCTCGACGGCGGTGCGCTGGCCAGCTTCGAGGCCACCCGCTACGCCACGGGCCGCAAGAACGCGCTGCGGATCGAACTCAACGGCGACCGCGGCAGCCTCGCGTTCGACCTGGAGGAGCTCAACGTCCTCCACTTCCACGACGCCACCGCCGACACGGTCGTCCAGGGCTTCACCCGCATCCTGGTGACCGAGCCGGAACACCCCTACCTCGAAGCCTGGTGGCCGCCTGGTCACGGCCTCGGCTACGAGCACGCCTTCGCCCACCAGGCCGTCGACCTGCTGTCGGCCATCGACGCCGGGACCGACCCGGAGCCGTCCTTCGCGGACGGACTGCGCGTGCAGCGGGTGCTCGCCGCCGTCGAGGAGTCCCACGAGGCCGGCGGTTCCTGGACCGCGATCCCGGCGCCGGCCACGGCGCCCGGGGCCGCGTCGGAGCCGGCGACCGAGACCGCCTGACCCGCACCCCCAAGACCCCCCGCCTCGGGTGATCTCCCCCGAGGCGGGGCAGCCACCCCCACGTGACACCACCCCCCAGGAAACACAGGAGCCGTCATGTGTTACGGATTCGACGGAGACAGATCACTCACCGACTCACTCGCCGCCCGGGGCATGGGCCGCCGCACGCTGCTGCGCGGCGCGGCCCTCGGCGCGATCGGCGCCGGCGCCGCCCTCGCCGCCGCCCCGGTCGCCTCGGCCCAGGGCAACCCCGGGCACGGCCACGGCGGTTCCCTCGTTCCGCGGAGCAAGATCAGCGTCCAGCTGTACACGCTCCGCGCGGACCTGGGCGGCGCGGCCGGCTACGACGCCACCCTCCGCTCGCTCGCCAGGATCGGCTACCGCAAGGTCGAGCAGGCCGGCTACTACGGCCGCACCGCCCGCGAGCTGCGCCGCTTCCACGACAGCCTCGGCATCCGCACCACGTCGAGCCACGACGGGATCAGCGCCGACGACGCCGCCCTGCGCACCAAGCTCGAGAACGCCCGGATCATGGGCCAGAAGTACGTCAACGTGCCCTACCTCGCGTCCACCAACGCCGAGGACTGGTACCAGTGGGCCGAGCGGATGAACGTCGAGGCCCGCGCCGCCCGCCGCCAGGGGCTGCACTACGGCTACCACAACCACGCCCACGAGTTCACCACCGACCTGGGCCGCGGCCGCACCCCGTGGGACATCCTCACCCGCGAACTCGACCCGCGCTACGTGCACCTGGAGATAGACCTCTACTGGACCGTCAGGGCCGCCGTCGAACTCGGCGAGCGCGACGTCGAACGCTTCTCGCTCGACGTCATCCGCCGCGCCCCGCAGCGCGTCATCCAGTTCCACGTCAAGGACCGCAGCCGCACCGACGGCGACATGGCCGACCTCGGCACCGGAGTCATCGACTTCCCGAAGATCTTCCGCGCGCACAAGGTCGACGAGTACATCGTCGAGAACGACACCCCCGACGTCACGCCGCTCCAGTCGGCCGAGGTCGGGTACGACTACCTCGCCTCGTAGCGCGAGCCCGGCCGCACGTCCCTTCCCCCTCCGACACCGGCCGCCGACTCTCTCGGGACACGGCACCCACGCAACCCCCTCGCTCCTGGTGGCGGCCGCTCAGGCCGCCACCAGGCAAGGCCCTGCCGTCTCGCTGGCACGAACGGTACGGGCAACGAACCGCCGGCCATACGCGCACGAAGAGGTAGCAATGCGAAGGAAAACCATGCCGACCCTCGTGGCGGTGATGGCGACCGCGCTGTTGAGCGTACCCGCTGTCGCCTACGCCCACGAAGGACACGAGGACTCCCCGACCGCACCCACGACCTCCGAGTTCCAGAAGGTCACCCTCAACGACACGCCCGGCGAACCCATCGACCTCGCCGTGCTCCCCGACGGTAGAGCGATGCACACCACCCGCGGTGGGCAGGTGTGGATAAACAACCCCGACAACGGCCTCAACACCCTCGCCGCCGAGCTCGACGTGTACGAGCACGACGAGGAGGGCCTGCAGAGCATCGCCGTCGACCCGGGCTTCAACGGCCGCTCCAACAGCTGGGTCTACCTGTACTACGCCCCGCCGCTCGACACCCCGGTCGACGACCCGGCCACCCCGAACGTCAACGAGGGCGACGCGCCCCTCACCGGCACCCCCGAGGACTTCGAGCCGTTCGAGGGCTACACCCAGCTCTCCCGCTTCCAGCTGCGCGGCGACTCCCTCGACCTGTCGACCGAGCAGCGGATCATCGAGGTGCCGGCCACCCGGGGCATCTGCTGCCACGTCGGCGGCGACATCGTCTTCGACAGCGACGACAACCTCTACCTGTCCACCGGCGACGACTCCAACCCGTTCGCCTCCGGCGGCTACACCCCGATCGACGAGCGGGCCGACCGCAACCCCGCCTACGACGCGCAGCGCACCTCCGCCAACACCAACGACCTGCGCGGCAAGGTGCTGCGCATCAAGGTGAACCGGGACGGCTCGTACTCCGTGCCGCGCGGCAACCTGTTCAGGTCGGGCACCGAGGGCACCCGCCCCGAGATCTACCTGATGGGCCTGCGCAACCCGTTCCGGATCGAGATCGACCCGCGGACGGACGCGCTCTACGTCGCCGACTACTCGCCAGACGCGCGCGTCGCCGACCCGGGCCGCGGCCCGGACGGCACCGGCAAGTGGTTCGTCGCCACCCGCTCGGGCAACCACGGCTGGCCCTACTGCGTGACCCCGAGCATGCCGTACGTCGACTTCGACTTCGCCACCAACATCTCGGGCGAGCCGTTCGACTGCGCGGCCCCGGTGAACGAGTCGCCGCACAACACCGGGCTGACCGAACTGCCCACCGTCGTCCAGCCGGAGATGTGGTACGGCTACGGCGAGTCGGCGAACTTCCCCGAGCTCGGCACCGGCGGCATCGCCCCGATGGCCGGCCCCTCCTACGACTACGAGCGGCGGGTCGAGGTCCGCAACGGCTCCCGCGCCTGGCCCCGGGAGTACGAAGGCCACCCGCTGTTCTACGAGTTCAGCCGTGACCGGGTCTGGGGCTTCGAACTCGACCGCCGGAACAACCTCACCGGCATCGAGGAAGTGCTCGCCGAGGTGGACTTCTCCTCGCTGATCGACATGGAGTTCGGCCCCGACGGCGCGCTCTACGTGCTGGAGTACGGCAAGGGCTTCTTCGCCCAGAACCCCGAGGCGCAGCTCGCCCGCATCGACTACACAGGACGCGAGGGCAACCACACCCCGGTGCCCCGCGCCTCCGCCGACGTCACCGGCGGACACGCGCCGCTGGCCGTCAACTTCTCCAGCGAGGGCACCGAGGACGCGGACGGCGACCGGCTGCGCTACGCCTGGGACTTCGACTCCGACGGTCGGATCGACTCCCGGGAGGCCAACCCGTCGTTCACCTACACCGAGGACGGCCTCTACACCGCCTCCCTCCGGGTGACCGACCAGACCGGCCGGGCCGCCAACGCCGAGGTGGAGATCGTCATCGGCAACGACGTGCCGCAGGTCTCCTTCGTCACCCCGGCCGGCGGTGAGGAGTTCTCCTTCGGCGACACGATCGCCTACGAGGTGACCGTCACCGACGACCAGCCGTTCGACTGCTCGCGGGTCTCGGTGACCTACACCCTGGGCCACGACACGCACGGTCACCCCATCACCACCGCCCGAGGCTGCGTCGGCTCGATCACGACCGCCCTGGACGACTCGCACGACCCGGAACACGACAACCTGCGGGGCGTGTTCACGGCCAGCTACACCGACCCCGGCGTGAACGGGCTTCCCCCGCTCACCGGCACCGCCGAGGTGACGCTCGTCCCGGTGCAGTGACCGGGACCGGGTGAGCCCCGGCCGGGCCCCGGGTGACACCGGGGCCCGGCCGGGGCAATCCCATGGAAACACCGACCAGGAGGTCACCACATGTCCGCGCTGTCCCCTCGCTCTCCCGCTCCCCGGATCGGCGCCTGGTTCGTCGGCGCCCGGGGCTCGGTGGCCACCACCGCGACCGTGGGCACCCTCGCGCTGCGCGCCGGGCTCGGCTCGCCCGACGGCTGCGTCGCCGAACTGCCGGACGTCGCCGTGGCCCGCCCGCCGGCGCTCGGCGAACTGATAACCGGGGGCCACGAGCTGGGGCACGGCTCGCTGCCCAAGCGGGCCGAGGAACTGGCCGCGGGCGGCGTCTTCCCCGCCCACCTCGCCCGCGCGCTCAGCGCCGAACTCGCCGAGGCCGACGGCCGAATACGCCCCGGCGCGGGACCCGGCGGCGAGACCCAGCGGGCGGCCGCCCGCCGCATCAGGGACGACATCGTCGCCTTCCGGGACCGGCACGGCCTCGACGACGTCATCGTCGTCGACGTGTCGAGCACCGAGCCGCCGGCCGCCGACACGGCGGCGCTCACCGACCTCGACGAGCTCGAACGGGCCCTGGACGCCGGGGAGTCGCCGCTGTCGGCGTCCTCGCTCTACGCCTACGCCGCCTACCGGGCGGGCTGCCCGGTCGTCGCCTTCACCCCGAGCCCCGGGCCGCGCCCCGCCGCGCTCGTCCAACTCGCCGCCCGCGAGGGCCTGCCGTGGGCCGGCTCGGACGGCAAGACCGGCGAGACGCTGCTGAAGTCGGCGCTCGCCCCGATGTTCGCCAACCGCGCCCTGACGGTGCGGTCCTGGACCTCCGTCAACCTCCTCGGCGGCGGCGACGGCCGCACGCTCGCCGACCCGGCGGCCGCGGAGAGCAAGCTCCGCACCAAGGGCCAGGGCCTGGAGGCGATCCTCGGCCACCCCGTCGACGGGCCGATGCACATCGACTACGTCGCCGACCTCGGCGACTGGAAGACCGCCTGGGACCACGTCTCCTTCGAGGGGTTCCTCGGCACCCGCATGCAGCTCCAGTTCACCTGGAGCGGCTGCGACTCGGCGCTGGCCGCGCCGCTGGTCCTCGACCTGGTGCGGCTGACGGCGCGCGCCCACCAGGCCGGCGAGACCGGCCCGCTCGGCGCGCTCGGCTTCTTCTTCAAGGACCCGGCGGGCGACGACGTCGCCCACGACCTCGGCACCCAGTGGCGCGCCCTCACCACCTGGTGCGCGGCGCTCGGGGAGCGGGCGTGAGGCTCCGCGACGTCGCCGAACTCGTCAGGCTGCCGGCCGCGTTGACCGTCCCCGGCGACAGCCTGGCCGGCGCGGTGGCGGCCGGCTGGCCCTACGGCCGCCGCACGTGGGCGGCGCCGGCCGCCTCCGCCTGCCTCTACCTGGCCGGCATGGCGCTCAACGACTTCGCCGACGCCGACCTGGACGCGCGCGAGCGGCCCGAGCGGCCGATCCCGTCCGGCCGCGTCGACGCCTTCCAGGCCCTCGGCCTGGCGGCCGGCCTGACCGGCGCCGACCTCGGCCTCGCCGCGGCCGCCGGCGGCCGGCGCGCCCTGCGGGTCGCGGTGCCGCTGGCCGCGACGGTCTGGGCCTACGACCTGTGGGCCCAACGCAACGCGGCCGGCCCCGCGTTCATGGCCGCGGCCCGCGGCCTCGACGTCCTGCTCGGCGCCGGCGGCAACGCGAAGGCGGCCGCGCTGCCGGCACTCGCCGTCGCCACCCACACGGCGGGCGTCACCACCCTCAGCCGCGGCGAGGTCCACGGCGCGAGCCGCTCCGCGGTCTCGGCGGCCCTCGCCGGCACGGCCACGGCCACGGCCATGGCCACGCTCAGCGCGGCCAGCACCGCCCGAAGGCCGGCCCCGGGCCGGCCCGCGGCCCACGGCGGCCCCGCCATGGGCCCCCACGGGGCCCTGGAGGCCGTGGGCGGCGCGGTACCGGCGCTGCGCACCCCGGGCCGGCCTGCGGCCGCCAGCGGGGCCGTCACGGGCCTGCGGGGCGGTCCTGCGCGGAGCGCGGGAGTTGGCGGTTCGGTGCCGGTTCCGCCTGGCGGCGGAGCCGTCGCCCCGAAGCCCGTGGGCGGCACCGTACCGGCGTTGCGCGCCGTGTCCCGGCCTGCGGCCGGTGGCGCGGGCGGCACCGGCGTCCGTGTGGCCGTGGCCGCGGCCGGTGACGGGGCTGCCACGGGCCTCCGCGGCGCCCTGGCGGCGCTGCGGGGCGGACCTGTGGCCCATGGTGGGGCCGCTACCGGCGTCCGTGCGGCGTTGGCCGCGCTGCGCGCGGGCGCCGCGACAGCCTCTGGTTCCGCGCGAAGCGCGGGAGTTGGTGCGTCGGTGAGCCCGGCCAGTGGCCCGCCCGGGGGCGGAGCTGCCGCCCTGGGGGCGGTGGAGGCCACGGGCGGCGCGGTACCGGCGCTGCGCACCCCGGGCCGGCCTGCGGGCGCCGGTGGTTCGGCGACCGCGGTCGCCGGCCCGTCCGGCCGTGGGGTCGCCGCGCTCGGCAGGACCACCGGTCCACCCGGCGGCAGCGCCGCCGTGCCGCCGCG
>NZ_BAAGPR010000108.1:0-27947 GCF_054783955.1 Streptomyces mayteni
TCAAACGGCTCGCACTACTGGCCATGCACCCACCGGGACCGAGAGGTCACAACCCTACCCGTGAGGGCTGCAGAAGGGATGGTCCCCTAATGAGCACGACCGATGGCTATGACCGGCCGCCGTACCGGGTGCCGGCCCCGCCCGGGCGACCGGGGTCGTGGGTGGTCGACGTGCTGCTGCCCTGGCGGCTCGCCCGGCGGATCTACGGGCCTTTCGGGGTGTTCCGGTTCTCCGTCGTGGACACCGTCGGGCTCGTCGGTCCCTACGGGCAGGCCGTCGACCCGCTCATCGAGCGGCTGCTGCTGCCCCGCACCCTGCTCGGGCTCGGCCTGCTCGCGTTCGTCGTCGGCCTCTTCACCGGGGACGGGCTGTTGGAGCCGGTCGAACAGGGCTTCACCAGCGGCCTGTTGATGCTCGGGACTGGCCCGGTGGCGCTGCTGGCGGCCTGCGGTCTGCTGGTCGGCCTGGCCCGCCCGGGCGCCCGGGGGACGGTGCTCGGGCTCTGTGCCAGGCCGTTGGCGACCGCGCTGATCACGGCGGCGTTCTGCGGCCTCTTCGTCTACTGGGCGGTCAACCACTTCGACGGCTCGCCCGACGACGTCGGTGGGCTGCTGCTGGTGCTGGTCCTCGGCCCGTGGCTGACGGTCTTCTTCGGCTCGGTGCTCTACCTCATGAACCGCAACGCGTTCGGCGTCGGCGGCCATCCGCTGGTGCGGCCGCTGGCCGTCGTGCCGCTGGGGTGGCTCACCGCGATCGCGGGGAGCGTGCTCGTCGACTCCGTCGAGGGGTACCCGGGCGGGAGTCCCACGCCCTCCTACTGGGTGGCGGTGTTCGCCGGCCCGGTCGGCGTGACGGTCACCGCCCTCGTCGAGGTGGTGCTGCTCCGCCGCCGGCACGGGGTCGGCTTCCGGGGGCCGCTGGCCGGCTGGCGACCTCCGGCGCCGCCCCGGCCGCCGATGCCGCCGATGCCGCCGGGACCGCCCCCGCCCCGGCCGGGGTGGCGCGTCACTCCTTGATGGAGCCGGAGTTGGCGCCGCGGATGAAGTACCGCTGGAAGCAGAAGAAGAGGATGGCCACCGGGATGGTGGACAGCGCCGCCGCGGCCAGCTTCAGCGGGTACTGGGTGCCGCTGCCGAGTCCGCCCGCGACCAGTCTGGCGAGGCCCGTGGTCAGCGTCTGGTACTCGCTTGACTGGGTGGACACCAGGTAGTGGGTGAACTCGTTCCAGGAGCCCTGGAAGGACAGGATGGTCAGGGTGATCAGCGCGGGCCTGGCCATCGGCAGCACGATGGACCAGTAGATCCGGAAGGTCCCGGCGCCGTCGATCCTGGCCGCCTCCTCGACCTCGCGCGGCACGGACTCGAAGAACTGCTTCATGATGAAGATGCCGGCGGCGTCGACCAGCAGCGGCACCACCATGCCCGCGTAGGTGTCGAACATCCCGAAGGTGTTGAGCACCAGGAACTTGGGGATCAGCAGCACCACGCCGGGCACGGACATGATGGAGAGCAGCAGCACGAACAGCAGCCGCCGGCCGGGGAAGTGGAGCCGGGCCAGGGCGTAGCCGGCCATCGAGTCGAAGAGCACCCGGCCTGCGGTGACCAGGATCGTCACCACGGTCGAGTTGCCGAGCCAGCGGAGGAACGGCACGCTCTCGGCGGAGTCGGCGATCCCGAAGAGCCGCTCGTAGGCGGCCGTGGTGGGGGTGGCCGGCCAGAGGGTGAGCGGGTTGGCGGCGGCGTCCGGCATCGTCTTGAAGCTGGTCGCCAGCTGGATGGCGAACGGCAGGACGTAGAGCAGGGCGAGGCCGGCGACCAGGGTGTAGCCGACGGCCCGCCAGGGCACGGCGAACCGGGGCAGCACGGGCGCCTCGGGCGCGCGCTTCTTCGTGGCGCTCATCGTGCGGACCTCCCGGAGCGCTCGCGCAGCAGCCAGCGTTGCAGGCCGGTGCAGATCAGGATGATGGCGAAGAGGATGAACGCGATGGCCGCGCCCTGTCCGAAGTCGGCGTTGTCGAAGCCGGACTGGTAGGAGAGGAAGGCCGGCGTGAGGGTGGTGTTGCCCGGGGCGCCCTGGCCCATCACGTAGACCATGTCGAACACCTGCCAGCTGCCGATCAGGCCGAGCGTCAGCACCAGGAACAGCACGGGACGCAGCGCGGGCAGCGTGACGTGGCGCAGCAGCTGGCGGCGGTTGACGCCGTCGAGGGCCGCGGCCTCCTCCAGCTCGCGCGGGATGTCCTGGAGCGCGGCGAGGAAGATCAGCATGAAGGTGCCCGAGGTGGTCCAGATGGCGAGCAGGATCATGGTGCTCATCGCCACCGAGGGGCCGGAGAGCCACTCGAACCAGGAGAGGCCGAGGAAGCTGCGGTCGGCCAGGAAGCCGCTCGGGTGGTCGGGGTCGACGATGCCGAGCGCGCCGAGCGCCATCGAGAGGACGCCGCGCGAGTCCGCGAACCAGTTGGGCCCGGTGAGCCCGATCCACGACAGCAGCCGGTTGACGGCGCCGCTGCCCTGGAAGAGGAAGAGGAACACCGTCGAGACCGCGATGGTGCTGGTCACGGACGGGAAGTAGAAGGTGGTGCGGAGCAGCGAACGGCCCTTGATCAGGCGCTGGTTGACGATCATGGCCAGCGACAGGGAGAGGATCGTCACCAGCGGCACGAACAGCAGCACGTAGTAGGCGTTGTTGCGCAGCGAGGTGGCGAACAGCGTCCGGTCGAGGCCGTCGTCGACGAGCAGGTCCCGGTAGTTGTCGAGGCCGACGAACTCGGCCCGGCCGCCGGTGAACGGGTTGGACTGGCCGTCCCAGTCGAGCAGGCTGACCCAGGCGGCCATCACGATCGGCAGCAGCATGAAGAGGCCGAGCACCGCGACGGAGGGGCTGACGAACAGCCAGCCGATCAGCCCCTGCCGCCGGACCCGGCGGCCGGACCGGCCGGGCCGCGAGGCGGCCCGGCCGGTCGGTGGTGCGGGTCGGGAGACCGTCTGACTCACTGGTTGTCCTCGAGCGCCGCCTCGGCGTTGGTCTGGAGGTCGGCGAGGATCTCGGCGGCGTCGGCGGTGCGCAGCGACTGGAGGTCGGTGTTGAACTGGCCGAGGACGCGGTCGAAGCCGGCCACGGTCACGGGGCCCTGGACCCCGTCACCGGTGACGCCCCACGCGGCCTCCTCCGGGCGGGCGGCCAGGTACTCCTCGGCGGCGCTCAGCCGGGACGGGATGGCGCCGAACGCCTCGCCCATGGCGATCTGCTGGTCGCCCTGGGTCAGGAAGCGGACCAGGTCGACGGCGGCGGCGCGGTGCGCGCTGTCCTGGGCGACGCCCCAGCAGTTGGTGTAGGCGAGGGTGCCGGGACCGGCCGGGCCCTCCGGCATCGGCAGCACGGTGTACTCGACGTCCGGGTAGTCGGCCGCCATGGCGCCGGCCAGCCAGCCGCCCTCGACGGTCATGGCCGCGTCGCCCTTGCCGAACGCCTCGCCGCCCCAGCCGGCGTCGACGTCGGTGGTGAAGGCCATCACGCCGTCGTCGAGCATGCTCTGGACGAACTCCAGGCCCTCGACGTTCTCCGGCGAGTCGGCGGTGACCTCGGTCTGGTCGGCGTTGGTGATCCAGCCGCCGGCCTCGGTCATGAAGGCGCCGATCCGCTGGTACTCGCTGCTGGTGACGAGGCCGGTGACGCCGTCGCCGGTGAGCTGCCCGGCGACGGCCGCCAGCTCCTCCCAGGTCCCGGGGTAGTCGTCCTCGGTGAGGCCGGCCTGCGCCCAGAGGGTGTCGTTGACGGCGAGGCCGAGCGCCGAGGTGTCCTTGGGCAGGCAGTACAGCTCGCCGTCGCGGGTGAAGGACTGGAGCAGCGCGGGCGAGAAGTCGTCGACGTCCTCGATCTCGGCGCCGTAGGGGTAGAGCGAGCCGCCCTGCGCGTAGTTGGCGAACTGGCTGGAGTCGACGTAGAAGACGTCGGGCGGGTTGCCGCCGGCGAACGCCTGGCTCAGCTGCTGGTTCATGTCCTGCGCGACGTCGAGGTTGACGGTGTTGCCCGACTCCTCCTGGTAGGCCTCGACGGCCGCGCGGACGGCGGCGGTCTCGGCGTCGCCTGAGGAGGCGATGAGGACGCTGAGCTCCGTGGGGCCGCTGCTCTCCTCCTGCTCGGTCTCGCCGTCGTCGAAGCCGGAGGAGCAGGCGGCGGCCGCGAGCAGGGTGGCGGCGCCGACCAGGGCTATCTGGCGGGTGGTTCTGCGGGTGGTCGAGTAGTGCTTCATCGCGTTCCTCTGGGAGATGTGCGGCTCGGCTTCTGGGGCCAGCTCGGGTTACTCGGGTTAGGGGGTCAGGCGGTCTGAGGGGGGTGTGGCCGTGCTCTCGCGGACCACGAGGGTGGGTTCGAGCACGACGTGCTCCGGGGGGCGGGCCGGCTCGCCGACGCGGGCGAGCAGCAGCCGGACGCACTCCCGGCCCACGGTCGTCATGGGCTGGTCGATGCTGGTGAGCCCGGGCGAGACCAGCGCGGCGGCCGGCGAGTCGTCGAAGCCGACGATCGACACGTCCTGCCCGGGGACCTGGTCGCGCTGGCGGAGCGCGCGGTAGCAGCCCATGGCGAGGGTGTCGCTGGCGGCGATGATCGCGGTCATCCCGGCGTCGAGCAGCGGCTGGACGGCGGCCGCGGCCTGCGCGACGTCGTCGACGCTCTCCGCCCGGCGGCCGCGGCTCGGCAGGCCGTGCCGCTGCACGGCGCGCTTCCAGCCGAGCGCCCGGTCGTCGCCGGCGCCCGAGCCGCGCGGCCAGCCGAGGAAGCCGACCCGGGTGTGGCCGAGGCCGACGAGGTGCTCGACCGCGGAGTCGATGCCGCCGGCGCCGTCGATGTCCACGAAGTCGCCTATCTGCCGGCCCGTCCACATTCGCCCGAACGCGGCGAACGGTACACCGTGCTTTTCCAGCCACGTCTGGCGGGGGTCGCCGCGGTGGGTGTCGCTCAATACGAAGCCGTCGACGCTGTAGGTGTCGAGCAGTTCCTGGTACGCGGAGAGCAGCGCGGGGCCGACCGGCGCGGCGAACAGCAGGATGCGGTGGCCGGCCTCCTCGGCGGTCTGGGTGAGGGCGTGCAGGAAGCGGTCCATCACCGGCGTCGACCGGTCGACCTCGATCGGTTGGATGCCGTAGCCGATCAACCGGCTGGAGCGGGTGCGCAGCGTCTGGGCGGCGCGGTGCGGCCGGTAGCCCATGGCCTCGATGGCCTGCCGCACCCGCTCCAACGTGTCGGGGCGCAGCAGCTCCGGCGCGTTGATGGCGTTGGAGACGGTCTGGGGTGAGACGCCGGCGCGGCGCGCGACCATGGCGAGGGTCACCCCTCCCTGTCGTCCTGCCTGCCGGCCGGGCGGTGGCGTCATCGCTCGTCGTCTCCCGTGGTCCGTCGTCGGTCCGTCGTCGGCCCGTCGTAGGCCGGCCGTCGGTCTCCCGTCGGCCGGTTGGATGTTGCTGCTGTGTTTCTTGGAGCGATCAAATGACCATTGCCGACCAGCTGAACTGCGTCTACATTCATTTGAACGCTCCAATGGCTGAGAAGATTGGTATCAACGTTCATGACTGTCAAGTCCCCGGCCGAAACCGAGGCCGGGCTGCAACCGTTCCTGCACGACGCGTGCGTGACGCTGTACGCCCCGAGCTTCGCCGTCTCCCGCCCCGACGGGCAGTTCGAGCAGGGTGTGGACGGCTTCTACCACGCTGACGTGCGGGTGCTGTCGCGGCTGCGCGTGGCCGTGGACGGGGTGCCTGTGGTGTCGGTCGGCGGTGGCCTGGAGGGCGCGGACGCCGCGCTGTTCAGGTCGGTGCTGCGCGGTGTGGCGGAGTCCACAGCCGATCCGGCGGTGACGCTGACCAGGCGGCGGGCGATCGGCCCCGGGGTGCTGACCGAGGTCCTCGAGGTGGTCAACGCGGGCGGGCTGCCGGCCCGGATATCCCTCACAGTGTCGGCCGCCACCGACCTCTCCCCGATGGAGCGCGTCAAGTCCGGGATCGCCGTCGCCCAGCTGCCGGCGGCCGCGTTCGGCGACGCCGGCCTGGTGTGGCACGGCACGACGACCGACGCGACGGGGGCGACGTCCGTGCGGCTGAGCTCGTCACCCGCGCCCGACGAGGTGTCCGCCGGCGCCGAGGGCGGGCTGCTGCGCTACGACGTCGCACTCGGGCCAGGCGAGAGCTGGACCGCCGAGCTGGTCTGCACCGTGGCGGACGGCGGCCCGCCGAGCTTCCCCGCCGCCGAGCCGGGCAGCACCCCCTGGCGTGAACCGCGGCTGCGCAGCGCCGACCGCCGCTTCGAGCGCTGGGTGACCCAGTCCCACCTGGACCTGGAGCGGCTGCTGCTCGCCGACCCCGAGCAGCCGTCCGACCTGTTCCTGGCGGCCGGCGCGCCCTGGTTCGCCACCCTCTTCGGCCGGGACTCGCTCTGGGCGGCGCGGATGCTGCTGCCGCTCTCCACCTCGCTCGCCGCCGGCACGCTGCGGACGCTGGCCCGCCGGCAAGGCACGGCGACCGACGAGATCAGCCAGGAGCAACCCGGCAAGATCCTCCACGAGGTGCGCCGGGCGACGCTCGAACTCCCGGAGCACGGCATGTCGTTGCCGCCGCGTTACTTCGGCACGGTGGACGCCACCCCGCTCTGGCTGACGCTGCTCCACGACACCTGGCGCTGGGGCCTCGACCCGGCCGAGGTGGCCGCGCTGCTGCCGCACGCGGAGGCCGCGCTCGGCTGGATGCGGGACCACGGCGACGCGGACGGCGACGGCTTCCTGGAGTACATCGACACCACGGGCCGCGGCCTGGCCAACCAGGGCTGGAAGGACTCCGGCGACTCCATCCGCTACGGCGACGGCAGCCTCGCCATCGCGCCGATCGCGCTCTGCGAAGTGCAGGCGTACGCCTACGAGGCGGCGCACGCCGGCGCGGCGCTGCTGCGCGCCTTCGACCGGCCGGGCGCCGACGAGTGGGTGGAGTGGGCGGAGCGGCTGAAGTCCCGCTTCCGCGAGCGGTTCTGGGTGGAGGACGAGCAGGGGCCGTACCCGGCGGTCGCCCTCGACCGGGACAAGCGCCCGGTGGACTCGGTCACCTCGGGCTTCGGCCATCTGCTGGGCACCGGGCTGCTCGACCAGGAGGAGAGCGCGCTGCTCGCGGCCCGGCTGGCCGGCCCACGGCTGGACTCCGGCTTCGGCCTGCGCACGTACAGCACCGCGGCCGCCGGCTACAACCCGCTCGGCTACCACGTCGGCGCGGTCTGGCCGCACGACACGGCGATCGCCGTCCAGGGCCTGGCCAGGGCCGGATTCCCGGAGGCCGCGGGCCAGTTGGCCGCCGGCCTGCTGCGGGCTTCGGACGGCTTCGACGCGCGCCTGCCCGAGCTGTTCGCCGGCTACGGCGCGGACGAGGGCGCCGACCCGGTGCCCTACCCGGCGTCCTGCCGGCCCCAGGCGTGGGCGGCGGCGGCCTCGGTGCAGGTGCTGACGTCGCTGCTCGGCCTCGAAGCGGACGTGCCGGGCGGCACGTTGACGGTGGCCCCGCGGCTGGCCGACGAGCTGCGGCCGCTGCATGTCACGGGCCTGGCCGTCGCCGGCGCGCCGCTGGAGATCGCGGTCCCGGCGTCGGGTCCTGCGACGGTGACGACCTCGGCGCGGCTGCGGGTACGGCAGCCCTGACCCTCGCGGGCGGCGGTGTGGGTGGGGTCCCCTCCCCCACCCACCCACCCGCCCTTTCCCGCGCTCCGCGCGAACCGAACCCGGCCGGGCCGGGCCGGGGGCAGGCCCCGCCTGCGGCGGCCGCGTCAGCGGGCCGGCGATCCGGCACCGCGAGCAATTGCCGGCAGCCCGTGCTCGCTTCGCGCGGGTAGCCACGCACGCGTTCGCGCGACTCGACCTCACATCACTGATCCTGGAGAACCGCCGCACCCCCGACGGCGAACCCGTCACCACCCTGGACATCCCCGGCGTGCGCACCGTGATCGTCTGACGGCGTCAGTCGTCGTCCGCCAACAGCCCCTGCCGCTCAGCGAGGACGCCGGCCTGGAAGCGGGTGCGGGCGCCGAGGCGGTCCATCAGGTCGGCTACGTGGCGGCTCACCGTCCGTGAGCTGACGCCGAGTTGGCGGGCGATGGTCTCGTCCTTGAGGCCGGCGACCAGGAGGGTCAGCAGGCCCCTGGCCGGGATCGAGTCCTCCTCCGTGGGGAGGAGCGGCGCGGCCTGTTCCCAGAGGAGTTCGAAGAGGGCGATCAGCGCGTCGAGGAGGGCGCTGGGGCGGACCATCACCGCGCTGGTCACCATGTCGTCAAGGACCAGCGGCAGCAGCGCGACCTGGCGGTCGGCGATGGCCAGCTTCATCGGGACCCTGGGGTGCACCCGGGAGAGCTCGCCCCGCTCGGCGGCGCGGACCGCCGCGTCCAGGCCGCCGGGTTGGCTCAGCGACTCGGGCGCGTAGATGCCCCGCACCCGCACGCCGTCCCGCAGCAGGCCGTTGACCGCGCCCTCGCCCTCGTCGGCGGGGTTGGCGTACGGCGGGCGGTCGAACACCAGGAGTTCGTCGCGGCAGTTGCGGGTGAACTGGGTGAAGCGGGCGGCGATCGCCGGCTGGCCGACCACGATCTCCAGCAACTCGCTCGGCTGGCGCTCGACATGGACCTCGGCGGCCAGGGCCCTGGCCGTGACCCGGCTCTTCTCCAACTCCTCGCGCCGCCGCGCGACCAGCAGGTCGATCGCCGACTCCGGGTGGGTGGCCAACAGGCGGACCGGCCGGCCGGGGAGGCGGTTCACCAGCCCCAACTCCTCGAGTTCGCCGAGCACTCGGCGCGTCGCGCCCGGCGATCTCCCGAGCCGTCCGGCCAGTTCGGGGACGGTGATGCCCGGGGCAGCCAGCAACGCCCGGTAGGCGGCTTCGGCGAGTTCGGTGACACCGAGGGGTTGCAGCATTCCGCGATGCTGTCGGAAAGCCGACGTGGCGACAAGACGAACCCGGGGCTTATTTCGTCACAGCACGCCGTGGGATAGGACACCTGCATGCCCCGTCCCGCGCACCCATCGCTCCGAAGAACCGCCCTGATCAGCGGCCTGGTCGCCATCCTCGGCACCCTGGTCGCCCCCGGTGTCGCGCCCGCCGCGGTCGCCGCGGCCGCGACGCCGAGCCCGGCGGCCGCCGCCCCGCCAGGCGACACCGTGCTGTTGCCCACCGGGGACCTGGTGGTGCTCGGCCCGTCCGTCGACGGTGAACCCTCCGTGACCGTGACCCCCGCCGACCCCTCGGCCGCCTTCGCGTTCCAGACCCTGCGGCACGACGGCGACGTCTACGTGCTGCCAGGCGACGTCGCGCCGCTGGTCCCCGACGTGTTGGACCTGGAACTCTTCAACGTCACCCGGCGCGCCGCGGAACAGGGCGCGGCGGCCGCCGACGCCGTGCCGTTGATCGTGCGCGGCCCGCGGCCGCTCGCCGCGCTCGCGGGCGAGCCCGACGCCGTGCCGCTGGCCAGCATCGACGCCAGCGCGGTCACCCTGGACGCGGAGCTGGCGCCGGCGTTCGTCGAGTCGCTGCTCGACTCCCCGCAGGGACTCACCGCCGAACAGCGGCCGAGGGTGTGGCTCGACCAGCGGCTGACCGCCGCCGAACTCGACCAGAACCTGCGGCAGATCGGCGCCCCCGAGGTGTGGGAGTCCGGCCTCGACGGCTCGGGCGTGGCGGTGGCGGTGCTCGACACCGGCGTCGATGGCGCCCACCCCGACCTGGCGGGACAGGTCGTCGCCGAGGCCGACTTCACGGCCGGGACGACGGCCGAGGGGCCGGCTCCCGACGAGAACGGCCACGGCACCCATGTGGCCTCGGTGCTGGCCGGCACCGGCGCGGCGGCGGACGGCGCCAGGCAGGGCGTGGCGCCCGGGGCGCGGCTGCTCTCCGGCCGGGTGCTCGACGGCGAGGGCGGCGGCTTCGCCTCGTGGGTCATCGCCGGCATGGAGTGGGCGGCCGAGCGGGGCGCCGACATCGTCAACCTCAGCCTGGGCGGCCGCGCTTCGGGCGACGACCCGGTGTCGGCCGCGGTGGACGCGCTCAGCGCCGAGTACGGGACGCTGTTCGTGGTGGCGGCCGGCAACGTCGGGCCCACCATCGGCTCCGTCGGGACGCCTGGCATCGCCGAGAGCGCGCTGACCGTGGGCGCCGCCAGGGCCGACGGCGGCACCTACCGCGGCTCGTCGCGCGGCCCCGCCGCCGGCACCTACCGGGCCAAGCCCGATCTGATGGCGCCCGGCGTCTCGATCGTCGGCGCCCGGGCCGGGGGCGGCGAGGGATCGGACCCGTACGTGGCGATGACCGGCACCTCGCAGGCGGCCCCGCATGTGGCCGGCGCGGCCGCGCTGCTGTGGCAGCGGCACCCCGACTGGGAGTGGCAGCAGGTGAAGGCGGCGCTGACCACGACCGCCGACCCCTACGACGCCCGGCAGGTGTGGTCGCACGCGGAGGGCGCCGGGCTGCTCGACCTGCCGCAGGCCGCCGCCGAGACGCTGGTGGCCGACCGGTCCAACCTCGACTTCGGCTATCTGCGGGACGGCACGGATCTGGAGGGGCTGAGCATCCCGCTGACCCTCACCAACACCGGCGCCGAGCCCGAGTCGTTGACGCTGAGCGACTGGCAGCAGAACGTGGCGGACACCTCGGACGCGCCGGCCGACCTGGTGCGGGCCTCCCCGGCCGAGCTGACGATCGCCCCCGGCGCCTCGGCCAGGGTCGAGGTCACCCTCGACGTGCCGGCCGGCAGGTTCGGCGTCCACACCGGGGCCGTCACCGTCGAACGGGCCGGCGGCCGCGAGCCGTTGGTGCTGCCCGTCAACCTCTACGTCGAGCCGCCGCGCCGCGACGTCGACGTCACGGTGCTCGACCGCAGGGGCGAGCCGTTCGCGGGCGGCAGCCTGCTCATCGGCAACATGGAGACGGCCTGGCTGCCGACCGGCGGCACGTTCGCCGTGCTGCCGCTGGACGAGAACGGCCGGGCCAGGGCCCGGATGGCGCCTGGCCCCTACTCGATGATGGTCACCGTGGAGACGCCGGCGCGCGGTCGGGAGGCCGCCAGCTACGCGATCGTCGGCGACCCCGAGGTGCGGGTCGACGAGGACGTCTCGGTCGTCATCGACGCCCGCCGGGCGGAGCCGCTGGCGCCGGCCGAGGTGGCGGGGGCCCGCACCCGGGTCACCGAGGCGTACCTCTCGTTCGAGCGGCGCGACGAGGCCGCGCTCGGCACGGTCGGCGCCCAGCTCTACGCCCCGTCCGAGGACGTGACGCGGGGGCGGGTGTTCCTCCAGCCGACGGCGCCGGTGACCCACGGCGAGGCGGCCGCCGAGACCAGGTGGCGCCTCGCGACGGTGGGCCGGCCGGGCGCCGGCCAGGCCGACCTCTACGACCTGGCGCTCGGCGGGCCGACCATCCCCGACCCGCCGGCGTACGGCGTCTCGCGGGCCGAGGCCGCGCGGCTGGTGCGCGTCGACGCCGACTACCGGGCCCTCGGCGGCACCGCGTCGGCGGAGGCCACCGAGTTCCGGCTCGCCGGGCTGGGCCTGGGCGCGACCGACACGGCGGTCGCCCACCCGTTGCCACTGCCCGGCCGGCGGGTCGAGATGGTCAACGCGCGGCCGGGCCTCGCCTGGACCCAGTGCGTCAACGGCCCCGACCCGGACGTCGCCCAGTTCTGCACGCCGCCGACGGCCCACCGGCCCGGCGGTCGGGAGGCGCCGGTCTGGTTCCGGACCGCCACCGTGTCGGCGACCCAACTCGTCCACGAGGAGGATCGGTTGGCGGTCGGCGTCGGGCTGAGCGACGGCCGGCACATGGGCCATCTGCGCGATCGCGGTGCGGCCGGCTACCAGCCGATGCGGCTGTACCGCGACGGCGAGGAGCTGCCGCCGCTGTACGACGACGTGTTCGCGACGCCGCCTGGCCGCGGCGACTACCGCCTCGAGTCCTCCGTGCGCCCCGACCAGGAGCGGCTGCCGATCGGCCGGGAGATCGACACGACCTGGTCCTTCGCGTCGGAACCTGGCGACACCCCGGAACTGCTGACGGTGGACTACCGGCCGAACGACCGCTACCAGCCCTGGCTGCCGCCGAGCCTCGGGCTGCGCCTCGCCGCCACCGACCGGATCGGCGGCGAGCTGCCGACGGTGTCGACGCGGAGCGTGCCACGGGTCTGGTTCTCCCGGGACGGCGGCGAGCGGTGGGTCGGGGCGGTCGTGCTGCCTGGCGCGGACGGCACGTCGGTCGCGGTCGCTCCGCTGCTGCCTCGGCCGGGAGACCACCTCTCGGTCCGGGTCGTGGCGGAGGCCGGCGACGGTCGGGCGATCGACCAGACGATCCTCGACGCCTATCCGGTGGTGGGCTGACGGCTGACGGACCACCGGCGGAGCACCCGGCGCGGGGACCCCTCCCCGCGCCGGGTGGCTAGGTTCCGGCGCATGTGGTCCACCGTGCTCACCCTGGTGCTGCTCGTGTCCGTCGTGCTGGGGCTGGCGGCCGGTCTCGGCCTGACCTGGGCGCTCTTCCAACTGCTCGGTGCCGTGGCGTCCGCCGAGGAGGCTCACGCCGAGGACGGACGTCGTCGGTGGCGGCGCCTCGTCTGGACGGCGTGGTGGGTGCGCCTGCTCGCCGTGGTGTCGCTGCCGTGGCTCGGCGCGGGCTTCGTGCTCGTGTCCCTGTGGGGCGTCGGGGCGGGCCCGCTGACCCGCGCGCTGCTGATCCTGCCGATGTGCGCGGTCGGCGTACCGCTGTTCCTGTCGCCGCTGGTGCTCTGGGACCACCCGTTCGGGACGGTCGGCTGGTCGGTGCTCGCGGTGGCCGCGTTCGGGCTGCTCGACGCCGCCTTCGCCGGCGGCTGGGGCGTCAGGCTGGGCCTGCTGGAGTGGCGGGGCGGCGAGACCACCTGCACGGTGCTCGACAGCGAGGGGCGGGCCGTCCAGGACCCGGCGGGTGGCGAGTCCGAGATCTGGCGGTACACGTTGGACTGCGCGGCCGCCGACGCACCGGACGAGATGACGACGTTCACGGCGGTGTCGGGCGAGCGGATGCCGGTGGTGTACGACCCCTCGGGCCTCCTCGGCGTCGTCCCGAGGGCCGAGTTCGCCCACCTGGACTTCACCATCTGGGCCGCCGGCGTCTCCGTGGTCCTGTGGACGGTGCCGAGCGTGGGCAACGTGCTGTACGGGATCCCGCTGGCGCGGAACCCCAACGCCTGGCCCTGAGCGGGTCACCGGGGGCGGGCCTGTCGGGTTCCCGCCCGACCGCGACCTGGCGACGCGGGTCCTGCGTCAGCCCTGGCGGCCAGCCGCCCGCTCGGCGAGGCCGGCGAGCAGCGCCGGCAACTCGGCGAGGCTGGAGATACGGCGAGGCAGGCCGCCCACGAGGGCGGGTCCGCGGCGAGGCGTTCCGTCCGCAAGGACGGATGGGCGGTCGAGCCAGATGCCGTGCAGGCCGGCCGCGTCCGCGCCGGCGGCGTCGACGTCGGGGCGGTCGCCGACGTAGGCCACCGCCTCGGGCGGCAGGCCCATCGCCGCGCAGACGGCCCAGAACGCCTCGGGCGCCGGCTTGGCGTGGCCCGACTCGTCGGAGCAGACCAGCACCTCGAAGCGGTCCCTGATGCCGAGCCGGGTCAGCTTGCGCTCCTGGTTGGCCTGCCCGGAGTTGGAGAGCAGGCCGTGCCGGTAGCCGGGGGTGAGCGCGTCGAGGGCGGGCAGCACGTCGGGGAACGGCCGGTAGGCGTCGTCCCGGCAGGCCAGATAGCGGTCGAACCAGGCGTCCGCCTCGGCGTCGGGGAACGGCAGGTCGAGGAAGGCCCGCACCCGCTCCCGGCGTTGCTCGTCGAAGGTCAGCTCGCCGGCCTCGAAGCGGGCGTACTGCTCCTCCATCACCGCCCGCCAGCGCCCCAGCGCGGCCGCCGGGCTGGGGAAACGGGCGAGCAGGCCCTCGTTGGTCAGGTGCCGCAGCGCGCCGGCCCGGTCGGATCCGGTGTAGTCCCAGAGCGTGTCGTCGATGTCCCACACCACGGCCCGGATCGTCATGTCCAGGACCGTAGCATCGGGCCGTGCGCGTGATGACGTGGAACCTGTGGTGGAGATTCGGCGACTGGCGGGCCCGCCGGGTGGCCGTCCTGGAGTGGCTGCGGCGGGAGCGGCCGGACGTCTGCGGTCTCCAGGAGGTCTGGTCGACGGAGGACGAGAACCTGGCCGGCTGGCTGGCCGAGGAGCTCGGGATGCACTGGGCGTGGGCGCCTGGCGAGGTGTTCGCGCACTGGCGCGGCCGGGTGCCGGGGCCGCCCGCGGGGGTGGGGAACGCGGTGCTCAGCCGCTGGCCGATCGCGGACACCGAGGTGCGGCGGCTGCCCACCGCCGAAGGACCCGAGGAGGTGCGCACCGCGCTGTTCGCGCTGGTGGAGGCGCCGGGGGCGCGGCTGCCGTTCTTCACCACCCATCTGCACTCGGACCCGGCGGGCTCGGCGGTGCGGCTGGCGCAGGTGGCGGCGCTGGCCGGGTTCGTGGCCGAGCGGCGCGGCGGGACGCCGTTCCCGCCGGTGATCACCGGGGACTTCAACGCCGAACCCGACTCGGACGAGCTGCGGCTGTTCGGCGGGACGCTGACGGAGCCCGCGGTGCCGGGGCAGCTGCTGCTTGACGCCTGGCGGTTCGCCGCCCCCGACCGGCCGGCGGCCACCTGGGAGTTGGACAACCCGCTCGTCTCGGGGGCGACGGCCTTCGAGGCGCGGATCGACTACATCCACGTCGGGCCGCCGGGCCCGGCCGGCGAGGGCCGGGTCACCGGCGTGCGGCGCACGGCCGCGGGCCCCGCCCCGGCCGGCACCGGCGCCTGGCCGTCCGACCACGCCGCGGTGGTGGCCGAGCTGGCCGGCGCGGGGGGCCCGGCGTGATCAGTGGACGGGCGAACCGGGGCCGAGCGGCAGTCCGAGGGCGTACCAGACGGCGAACAGCGCGGTCCAGGCGGCCATCATCGCCATCGCGGCCGGCAGGGTGAACGACACCAGGGTGCCGATGCCCGCCTTCTTCTGGTAGGTCTGGAGATAGCCGACGGTGAGGACGAACGTCGCGCTCATCGGGGTGATGGAGTTGGTACAGGAGTCCGCGATCCGGTAGATGGCCATCACGGTCGCCGGGTTGGCCCCGATGAGCATGGTCATGGGGATGATCACGGGCGCGAGGAGTGCCCACAGCGCGGTGCCGCTGGTGATGAGCAGGTTCAGCGTGGCGATGGCGCCGATGAGCAGCATCAGCACGATGAAGATCGGCGCGTTCAGCCCTTCCAGGACCTCCGCGCCGCGTACCGCGACGACGGTGCTGATGGAGGTCCACTCGAACAGCGCGAGGAACTGCGAGACGGCGAAGAAGAGCACGAGGAGCGGCGAGATCGACTTGACGCCGTCCGCCATGAAGTGCGGCAGGTCGGACGAGCTGGTGAGCCGGCCGGTCCCGTGGGCGTAGGTGGCTCCGATCACCACGAAGAACAGGCTCAGCGCCAGCGCGATGCCGTTGAACAGCGTGGAGTCGAGGATGGCGCCGTTCTCGCCACGGAACGGGGAGCCGGTGGGGATCATCCCGACGACCAGCAGGCCGAGGAAGGCCGCGGCGACGACGCCGGTCCTGCGCAGCGCGCGGAGCTCGGTCTCCTCGGGGACGGCGTCGGCCGAGGTTCCGGTGGTCGGCCCGGTGGCGCCGTCGTCCGGGACGAGTTCGTGCTCGCGCTTGGCGAGCACCTTCTCCGTGACCAGGGTGAGCACGATCGCGAGGAGGAGCGCGGAGACGGTGGTGAAGTAGGTGTTGTCGGTGGCCCTGACGACCGTGTCCGGGTCGACGAGCTGCGCGGCCTCGGTGGCGATCCTGGCGAAGACGACGTCGCTTGGCGCGATGAACGGGTTCGCGTCGCCGGCGGCGTTGATCGACAGGAAGCCGACGATCATGCCCAGCATGGGGGATCGGCCGACCGCCTTGAAGACCAGCGCCGCCAGCGGTATGAGGATGACGTAGGCGCTGTAGGAGAGGAACTTCGACAGCGCGCCGGCGAGACAGACGGTGAACACGGCGTAGCGGGGGTTCACGCGGCCCAGGGCGTGCCTGGCCAGCGCTTCGAGCATGCCGGAGCGGTCGGCGACCGCGAGGCCGAGCATGATGATCAGCATGGTGCCCAGCGGTCCGAAGGTCAGGAACGACTCCTCGGCGCCGAGCATCAGGTCGCGGATCGCGTCGACCGACAGCGCGTTCCTGACCGGTGCGGGCTCGCCGGTCGCCGGGTCCAGGGCCGAGACGCCGGCGGCGGCCATGATCGCGCTGGCGGCGGCGACGACGCAGAACAGGATCCAGAACAGCAGGAAGGGGTGCGGCAGCCGGTTGCCGACGCGTTCGACGCGGTCCAGAAAGCGGGTGAGTCTGGTGGTGTCACGCGTTGTTTCGGACGTGGAACTCATTTTTCGACTCCTTTTACCGGAGGGTCGTTTTCACAGGTCGACGCGGATGGTGCCTTGACCCTGGTCAAGGAGGATTTCGGTACCGTACGCCCGCGAGAGCGCGCGGAGCCGGTCGAGGATTCGATCCGCCGCGGTGACGTCCGCCACCTGCGGTGTTCCGCGGTCGGAATGGTGTGGCGTGTCATAGGTGAGCGTGATCGGGAGCAGCGTGACGTCGAGCGTGCCGTGGCGGGTGAAGGAGAGCGTGACCGCGACGCTTTCGAACCAGATCCGTTCGGCGAAAGGGCCCTTGAGCCGTTTCTGTTCGAGCATCTCGCTCGGGGTGTGTCGCGCGGGGTCGAGGCCGGTGCGCCGCCAGGCCTCACGGGTCAGGGGGAACTGGCGGTTCTGCATGAAGGCGAAATTGCCGAGCGAGTAGAAGATCGGCCGGTTCCGGTACACCTCGATGCCCCGCAGCTGATGCGGGCCGTGGCCGAGGACGACGTCGGCGCCCTCGTCGACGGCCGCGCGCGCCAGCTCGGGCAGGAAGGGCGGGGGTTCGGCGCTGTGGTTGCCCGGCTCGTGGGTGTGCAGGGCCACGGCGACGAGGTCGGCGCTCTGCTTCGCCTGGCGCACGCTGGTGCGGAGGGCGGCGACGTCCTCGTCCTCGACCCGCCAGTGTGGTCCGGCCAGGCCGCCGGTGGTCTCGGAGGAGACGAAGGCGGTTCCGCCGAGGGTCACGGAGCCGTCCCGCGCGTCGGCGGTCCGTGCCGCGTGGTGCAGGGAGGCTGGCGGGAGCGCGTCGCGGATCGCGGCCATGGCCCGCAACTCGTCGGGGTGGACGGCGAACCACTTCCTGGTGCGCAGGCCGTTGATGCCGGGGCGGGCCGGCACGATCCCGAACGGGTCGCTGGCCAGGGACATGGCCTGGTAGCGGGTCGCCGCCGACACGAGCGCGACGCGTCCGTGCCGGGTGGTGAGGTAGCGGGGGGCGCGCGCCGCGGTGAGCGACCCGCCGGCGCCGGCGTGGACGAGCCCGGCGGCGTCGAGGACCGCGCTGGTGGAGCGCAGGCCGGCCACGCCCCAGTCGGTGGCGTGGTTGTTCGCGCGGGACAGCATGTCGAAGCCCATGGCGCGGAGGTCGGCCCCCGCCCGGGGCGAGGTGACCAGCCAGGATCCGCCGGGTTCGGCCTCGGGCCAGCCGTCGAAGCGGTCGAAGTCGATCGCGGTCGTCTCGAGGTTCCCGATGGTGACGTCGGCGCCGCGCAGGAGGTCGAGCAGCCGGGGCGCCGTCGCCTCCAGGCGTGGGGTCAGCACGTCGTCGTCGAGGACGAGGTCGCCGACCGCGGCGAGGGTGATTCCCGTGGTGGCGCTCATCGCCGCTCCCCCGGGAGAACGTGCAGCGTGACGGTGGACCGTCCGTCGGCGAACACCCGGTTCGTCGCGACCACCCGCCGCCGGTCGGTGGTCTCGTCCGCGCCGGTGCCGGAGTTGACGTCGAAGCGGGGGAAGTTGCTGGAGGCGATGTCGACCCGGATCCGGTGCCCGCGGGCGAAGAGGTTGGCGGTGTCGGGGGCCTCGACCCGCACCTCGTACACCCGGCCGGGTTCCAGCGGGGACGGCGTCTCGAACGAGTCCCGGTACCGGCACCGCAGGATGCCGTCGGTCAGGTTCATGGCGAAACCGGCCGGGTAGTCGGCGTTCGGCGGGTGGACGTCGATCAGCTTCACCGTGAAGTCGGTGTCGGCGGCGCTGGACGAGACGGTGAGGGTGGCGACGACGGGGCCGGCCACCACCACGTCGTGCTCCAGCGGAGCCGTCTGGAAGGTGAGCACGTCGGGCCGGGAGTCGAGCGGCAGCCGTGAGTTGGTCAGGCTGAACGTCCGCTCGTCGGGGCGCTGGTCGAAGGCCCCGCCGGCCATCACCGGCTCCCCCGAGGTCACCTGCCCGCCGATGGTCGGCACCGGATCGCGGGGGTCGTGGTCGTACTCCAGGTGTCCGCTGAGCGCCCCGGGCTCCGGCGTGAGCCCGCCGTCGGCGGTGAGGTGGAACTCCGTGGGGCGCGCGCCCTCCGGCGGCCAGGTGGCACTGGTCAGCCAGCGGCCGCCGTGGTCGAGTCGGCCTTCGGCGTCGCGCCGGCCGGAGCCGCCGCCCATCAGGAAGTAGCGCACGGCCGGGTCGTTCGACGGCCGCGCGGACAGCCGCGCGTCGAACCAGTCCGCCCGGAACTCGACGTAGTCGGTGGCCAGGTTGCCGTCCAGGGTCGCCTCGGGGCCGAAGTCGACGTCCCCGGCGTACGAGACGCTGCGCCGGCCGTGCGTCCAGGGGCCGAGCACCAGGTAGGCCGGGCTGGTCTTGCGGGCGCCCAGCTCGTGGAAGTTCTCCACCGCGGTCCTGATGTAGGGGTCGTACCAGCTGGAGATGTGCAGGCTCGGCACGTCGGGGAACCGGTCGAAGCGGCCCCGGCCGTAGATGCCGAGCTGCCGCCAGTAGGGACCGAACCTGCCGTGCTCCCACTGCTCGAAGAGGTAGTCCTCGTACTCCGGCGCGTGCCGCAGCGGCGAGTGCCCCCTTCGCCAGGGCAGCCGCCCGAACCACTCCTCGATCGACTCGCCCGCCAGCGCGGCGCCGCGCACCGGGTCGGCGAGCGTCCTGGCACTGGTCCTGGCCCTGGCGAAGGCCCAGGTGGCCTGCTTGAGCTCGAAGGCCCCGCCCAGCCGGACGCCGGTCTCGTAGGCGCTGGCGAAGCCGCCCGAGTCGAGGAACATCGCCGCCAGCGAGGGCGTGCCGAGCGAGGCGAGCGCGCTCTGCGTGTGCGCCGCGTAGGAGACCCCCATCGTGGCCACCCGGCCGTCGCACCACGGCTGGGCCGCGATCCACTCCACGGTGTCGTAGCCGTCCTCGGCCTCGTTGAGGTACTTGACGAACTCGCCGCCCGAGTCGCCCCGGCCGCGGCAGTCCTGCCTGACCACGTGGTAGCCGCGCTCGACGAGGCGCCGGCACACCGCCTCGGGCGGCGGCGGGTTCCAGGACTCGAAGGCCCCGTCCGAGCCGCGCGCCCTGCGGCGGCCGTACGGCGTGCGTTCGAGCAGCACGGGGCGCGGGGCGGGGTCTGGGCCCGCGGCGTAGACGTCCGCGACAAGCCCGACCCCGTCGCGCATCGGCACCGGGACCACCTGCCGCCATCCGGCTCCTGGCTCCGGGACGGCCTGCCAGCCGTCCTTCCTCGCCGGGCTGTCGACCACGTCCACTCCTTCGCGTCGTTCCGTCCGCTGATGAGCCGGGACTGTAGGTCGGGGTCGGCGCCGGAGACCCGACTGTTACCGCGAGGACGTCAACTGTTCGATTACAGTCGTCGGGTGCCAGTGCTACTCGACCTCAGGGGGGCGAAGAGCTCGGACGTGGTCATCGGAACGTCGCCGATCTCCGAGCTCCAGGCCTGCCTGCACTCGTTCGCGGAGCCCGACCACCACCTGGAGTCACGGTCGTGGCTGATGGGGATCGGGGAATCGATGCCCCAGGACCTGGGGCACCGACTGACGCGGTTCGCGCCGCTCTGGGCCAGGCGCCGCTGCCGGCTGCTGCTACCGCTGAGCCCGCCGCTCGACGTCGAGATGGCGACGGAACTCGACCGCGTTTCGCGACTCCCGGAGAACGATTTCGTCGAGGCCGCCGCCTATGCGATTCAGGGCGGTTCCTTCGCCCCGAAGGGAGCGGTCACCAGCCCCCGGGAATTCGTCGCGGCGTGCGAGGCGCGTTCGTTCTCCCGCGGTGAACTCGCGAGGTCGCTGATCGACGATCCCGAGGCTTTTCGGAGCGTTCTCGTCCGGACGCTCGAGGATTCCGTGGACGAGTTCTTCGCCAAGGAATGGGAGCGCATTCACGGGCGGCTGCGCGACGAGGTCGAGGGGACCCGTTCCCGGCTCCGGGGACTGCCGCTCGCGGAGCTGCTCTCCTCGGTGAGCCCGGCCGCGCGGCCGGTGCGGGACGGGCGGGCCGTGCGTTTCGACAAGCTGCAGAACCTGACCGTGCCGCTCAGCGGGAACGACGTCTTCCTGGTCCCGACCATTCACGGCCGCCCACATCTGATCATTCGGGGCGAACCGGGATTTCCGGTGGTGCTGCACTATCCGGTGGCGTGGCGCGGCCAGCCCCCGTCCATCGACGAGGTGCGCCAACGGTTGACGATCCTTTCCGATCCGGCGCGCCTGAGCCTGTGCCGCCACATGGTCAACGAGGCGATCACCACGTCGGATCTGGCCCGCCGCTCGGGAATGACCCGGCCGCAGGTCTCACGGCATCTCGCGAAACTCCGCGCCGCGGGACTGCTGACCTCGGAAAGGAGTGGGCGGTACGTCTACCACCGGATGGACGTGCACCGGCTCCTGGGGATCGGCGTGGAACTGCTCCGCGTGATCGTCCGCTGAACCGGGCCGTGGCCGCCAGCAGCCCGGATGGTCAGAGCGTCGGCGCGGTCGGGCCGTCGGGGCGCTCGCGCCGGCGGCCGAGCACGGCGCCGGCCAGCTCGGCGACACGGCCCCGCGGCAGCCGACGGTAGCCGTCCTCGGTGATCAGCGCGACGCTCGGGAAGAGCTGGCGGGTCAGGTCGGGCCCGCCGGTGGCGGTGTCCTCGTCGGCCGCGTCGTAGAGGGCCTGGATGACGACGGTCACCACGTCCTCCTCGCTCATCCCCTCCCGGTGGAGCTTCTTGAGCGAGCCACGGGCGAACGGCGATCCCGAGCCGGTGAAGGCGAAGCCGAACTCCTCGGAGTGGCCGCCGGTGATGTCGAAGGAGAAGATCCTGCCCCGGCGGGCGGTCAGGTCGTAGCCGGCGAACAGCGGGACGGCGGCGAAGCCCTGCATCGCCATCGGGAGGTTCTCGCGGATCATGGCGTTCAGCCGGTTGACCTTGCCGACCAGGGAGAGCGGGACGCCCTCGACCTTCTCGTAGTGCTCCAACTCCAGTTGGAAGAGCCGCACCATGTCGATCGAGAGGCCGACGGTGCCGGAGATGCCCACGGCCGAGAACTCGTCGGCAGGGAAGACCTTCTCGCCGTCCCGGTGGGCGATCATGTTGCCGGCGGTGAACCGGCGGTCGCCGGCGAGCAGCACGCCGTCGGCGTAGGAGGCGGCGACGATGGTGGTGCCGTGCCGGACGTCCCCCGCGCCGCGCACGACCGGGATCTCGCGCCCGGCCGGCAGCGACTCGGGCGAGTACGTCCTGAGGAAGTCCACGAACGACGAAGAACCCGGCGTCAGAAACGCGGCCGGCAGCGGCCCCTGCCCCGAGACATCAGCGGACATCGCTTTCCCCTCTCCTCCCGCGGCCCCCGGCTGGATCACCGCTCGGACGGACGCTGCCCATCGTAGGCACACCGCATGTCGGTGATCACCAGGTGATCACCTGACGATCGGCGCGCCGGTCGCGGGAGCCCCGCTCGACCACGCGGCCGACTCATGCGAACGGGGCCGACACGGACGAGGGAGCCGCGACCGGAGGACGCCGAGGCGGCCGGGCTCGCGCGTGACCCGGGCCACAACGGGTGGGGCGGTCGCGGGGGTTCCGGTGGCTGACGCCGACTCGGTACGCTGCTCATCAGAGCGCTATGCGGCTCATGCGATGTGGTGACGCGACCACGAACCTCCTCGGCCGGCCTCCGGGACAGGGGCCCGCCGGCGAACGGTTCGCCCCTGCCCGGTCGTCACCCTGGAGTCCCCCATGCAGTCCGCCACCCAGCCTCCCCCGCGACTCGCCGTCGAACAGCCCGCCGCCGGCGGCGTGTTCCCGACCGTCGCCGTCGTGGGGCTCGGCACCCTCGGCGTCGGCCTCGCCACCGCCCTCGTCCGGTCGGGGCGCGAGGTGATCGGCGTCGACGTCTCGCCCGCGGCCGCCGACCGCGCGCTCGCCGCCCTGGCCGCGCCGAACACTCCGAACACCCCGAACGGGCCGGCTGCGCAGGCCCGCTTCAGCGTGCACACCGAGTTGCGCGCCGCGGCCGCGGCCGATCTGGTGATCGAGGCGGTGCCCGAGGACTACGCGCTCAAGCTCGCCCTGTTCACCGCGCTCGACGGGATCGTCCGCCCCACCGCCGTCCTGGCCACCACCACCGACGCGCTGCCCGTCACCCGGCTCGCGGCCGAGACCGCGCGCCCGGCGCGGGTGGTCGGGCTGCACTTCTTCCACCCCGTCCGCGCGATGCGCCTGGTGGAGGTGGCGTCCTCGGTGCTCACCGCGCCCGAGACGCTGGCCGCCGTCACCGAGCTCGCCCGCGACCTCGGCAAGGAACCGCTGCCCGCCGGCGACCGGCCTGGACTCCTCGCGGACGGGCTGCTGTTCGGCTACCTCAACCAGGCCGCCGCGATGTACGAGTCGCGCTACGCCACCCGCGAGGACGTCGACGCCGCGATGCGGCTCGGCTGCGGGCTGCCGATGGGCCCGCTCGCGCTGCTCGACCTGATCGGCGTCGACACCGCGCGCGCCGTGCTCGACGCGCTCCACCAGCGGACCGGGCGCCGCCCACACGCGCCGGCGCCGGTGCTCGGGCAGTTGGCCGAGGCGGGCATGACGGGCCGCAAGGCGGGCCGCGGCTTCTACACCTACCGGGCGCCGCACAGCGGCCAGGTGGTGCCGGACGAGCTGACCCCGCACGGCCGGGGGCCGCTCGCCGAACCGCGCGCCGTGGCGTCGGTCGGCGTGGTGGGCTCAGGCACCATGGCCGCCGGGATCGCCGAGGTGTGCGCGGCGGCCGGGGTGCCGGTCACGCTGGTGGCGCGGGACGGCGCGAAGGCCGCGGCCGCCGTCGACCGGATCGCGGCCTCGCTCGACCGGCGGGTCGCCAGGGGCCGGCTCGCCGCGGCCGAGCGGGACGCCTCGCTGGCCCGCGTCCGGCCCGCCCACGCGCTCGACGCGCTCGCCGATGCCGATCTGGTGGTCGAGGCGGTGGTGGAGGAACTGGCCGTCAAACGGCGGCTGTTCGGGCGGCTCGACGGCGTCTGCCGGCCGGGCGCCGTGCTGGCCACCACCACCTCCTCGCTGCCGGTGATCGCCTGTGCCAGGGCCACCGCCCGGCCCGCCGACGTGATCGGCCTGCACTTCTTCAACCCGGCCCCCGCGATGCGCCTGGTGGAGGTGGTGCGCACGGTCCTCACGGGTGACGCCGCGCACGCCACCGCCCACGCCCTCTGCGCGACGCTCGGCAGGCACCCGGTGGACTGCCGCGACCGGGCCGGCTTCATCGTCAACGCCCTGCTCTTCCCCTATCTCAACGACGCGGTGCGGATGGTGCAGGAGCACTACGCCACGCCGGCCGAGATCGACACCGCGATGCGGCTGGGCGGCGGCTACCCGATGGGGCCCTTCGAACTCCTCGACGTCGTCGGCCTCGACGTCGCGCTGGCCATCCAACGGACCCTGCACCGCGAGTTCCGCGAGCCGGCGCTGGCCCCGGCCGGCCTGCTCGGGCAACTGGTGACGGCCGGCTGCCTGGGCCGGAAGACCGGGCGGGGCTTCCACGACCACGGCCGCCCGCGCTGACCGGCGCCGAAACGGCGGCGCGTCGGAAATGCGGGATGGAGTAGTTTCGCCTCATGGCCCAGCCCGTGAAGTCCGTCCGACCCCAGGTTTCCCACCAGCGCCTCAAGGTGCGCCGGCAGCTCGCCGCCGCCGCGATGGAGCTGTTCGCGAGCAAGGGGTACGAGGCCACCACGGTGGACGAGATCGCCGCCACCGCCGGGGTCGCCCGCCGGACGTTCTTCCGCCATTTCCGGTCGAAGGAAGAGGCGATCTTCCCCGACCACGACGACACCCTGGAGCGCGCCAAGGCCGTGCTCGACGCCGCGCCCGCGCACGAGAACCCGATCGACACGGTGTGCCGCGGCATCAAGGAGGTCATGAAGATGTACGCGGCGTCCCCCGCCGTGTCGGTGCAGCGCTACCGGCTGACCCGCGAGGTGCCGGCGCTGCGCGAGCGGGAGATCGCCTCGGTCGCGCGCTACGAGCGGCTCTTCACCCGCTATCTGCTCGGCCAGTTCGACGAGAACTCGCACAACGGGGACGAGCCGCTGCTGGCCGAGGTGGCGGCCGCCTCCGTGGTCACGGCCCACAACCACGTGCTGCGGCGCTGGCTGCGGCGGGACGGCGAGGGCGACGTGGAGGCCGAGCTCGACCACGCGTTCGCCATCGTGCGCCGCACCTTCGCCTCGCTGCCGGTGATCGCCGCCACCGCCGCGCCACCGGCGGCCTTCACCTCGGCCAGGGGCGAGGTGCTGGTGACGGTGGCGCGCACGGACGCGCCGCTGAGCGAGGTCATGCGCACCATCGAACAGGCCCTGACCGACCGCTCCTAGTCCCCTCCGGCGCGCGCCGCCGGCCGATCCGACGCTCAGCTGCGCGGGTCGACTCGACAAATGAGCGAGATTTTAGGCACGCAGTGCCTTGCCGTCTGGCACGGGGTGCCATACGGTACGGGGAATCCGGGCGCTGTCCCACGCACTCGCGGGCGCCCGGCACGCCGCGTCACCACGCGAGCCGCGCAGCACCGCACACCGCGTTCACCGCCGCATGCGCACCGCCAACTGTCGTGTTCCGCCTGCCTTCGGAGGCAGCCCGTGAAGGAGATCCTCGCGGCGATCGCCGCGCTGGACGACTCGGAAGCCGGCGCCGCGGACTTCGCCGCGCTCCCGCTCCCCGAGTCCTACCGCGCCATCACCGTGCACAAGGACGAGACCGCGATGTTCGACGGCCTGCCGAGCAACGCCAAGGACCCGCGCGCCTCCCTGCACCTGGACGAGGTGCCGGTGCCCGAACTCGCCCCCGGCGAGGCCCTGGTCGCCGTCATGGCCAGCTCGATCAACTACAACTCGGTGTGGACCTCGCTCTTCGAGCCCGTCCCCACCTTCGGCTTCCTCGAACGCTACAGCCGGCTCTCGCCGGCGGCCGCCCGCCACGACCTGCCGTACCACGTCATCGGCTCCGACCTGGCCGGCGTCGTGCTGCGGGTCGGCGAGGGCGTCAACGCCTGGCGGCCAGGCGACGAGGTCGTCGCGCACTGCCTGTCCGTCGAGTTGGAGTCGGCCGACGGGCACGACGACACCATGCTCGACCCCCAGCAGCGGATCTGGGGCTTCGAGACCAACTTCGGCGGCCTGGCCGAACTCTCGCTGGTCAAGGCCAACCAGCTGATGCCCAAGCCCCGCCACCTCTCCTGGGAGGAGGCCGCCGCGCCGGGACTCGTCAACTCCACCGCCTACCGGCAGTTGGTGTCCCGCAACGGCGCCGCCATGAAGCAGGGCGACAACGTGCTGATCTGGGGCGCCAGCGGCGGCCTCGGCTCCTACGCCACCCAGCTCGTGCTGGCCGGCGGCGCCACCCCGGTGTGCGTCGTCTCCAGCCCCGAGAAGGCCGAACTCTGCCGCCGGTTGGGCGCCACCGCCGTCATCGACCGCGCCGCCGAGGACTACCGCTTCTGGCGCGACGAGCACACCCAGGACCCGCGCGAATGGCGGCGGTTCGGGGCCAGGATCCGCGAACTCACCGGCGGCGAGGACGTCGACATCGTGCTCGAACACCCGGGGCGCGAGACGTTCGGCGCCAGCGTCTACGTCACCCGCCGCGGCGGCACCGTCGTCACCTGCGCCTCCACCACCGGCTACCAGCACGCCTACGACAACCGCTACCTGTGGATGAGCCTCAAGCGGATCGTCGGCTCGCACTTCGCCAACTACCGCGAGGCGTGGGAGGCCAACCGACTGGTCGCCAAGGGCCGGATCCACCCGACCCTGTCCCGGGTCCACCCGCTGGCCGCCGCCGGCCAGGCCGCCCACGAGGTGCACGCCAACCTCCACCAGGGCAAGGTCGGCGTCCTCGCCCTCGCGCCCGCCGAGGGGCTCGGCGTCCGCGACCACGAGCTGCGCGCCCGGCACCTCGCCGCCATCGATCTGTTCCGCTCGCCGGCCGCCGAACCCGTCGGGGCCTGAGATGGCGCGCCGCGACCGCCCCTGGCTGATGCGCACCTACGCGGGACACTCGACCGCCCAGGCGTCCAACGCGCTCTACCGGCGCAACCTGGGCAAGGGCCAGACCGGCCTGTCCGTCGCCTTCGACCTGCCGACCCAGACCGGCTACGACCCGGACCACGCGCTGGCCCGCGGCGAGGTCGGCCGGGTCGGCACCCCGGTCGCCCACCTCGGCGACATGCGGCAGCTGTTCGAGGGCATCGCGCTGGACCGCACCAACACCTCGATGACCATCAACGCCACCGCCATGTGGCTGCTCGCCCTCTACCGCGTCGTCGCAGAGGAGCAGGGCGCCGACCCCGCCGTGCTGCGCGGCACCACCCAGAACGACATCGTCAAGGAGTACCTGGCCCGCGGCACCTACGTGTACCCGCCGGGCCCCTCGCTCCGGCTCACCACCGACACCATCGCCTACGCCGTCAGCCACCTGCCGCGCTGGAACCCGGTCAACGTGTGCAGCTACCACCTCCAGGAGGCGGGCGCCACGCCCGTCCAGGAGATCGCCTACGCCATGACCAGCGCCATCGCCGTCCTCGACGCGGTACGCGACTCGGGGCAGATCAGCCCGGGGCGGATCGGCGACGTCGTCGGCCGGATCTCGTTCTTCGTCAACGCCGGCGTCCGCTTCGTCGAGGAGATGTGCAAGATCCGGGCGTTCGGGGAGGTCTGGGACCGGCTCACCCGCGAGCGCTACGGCGTCACCGACCCGACGCTGCGCCGCTTCCGCTACGGCGTGCAGGTCAACTCGCTCGGCCTCACCGAGGCGCAGCCGGAGAACAACGTGCAGCGCATCGTGCTGGAGATGCTGGCGGTCACGCTCTCCCGGGACGCCCGCGCCCGGGCCATCCAACTCCCGGCCTGGAACGAGGCGTTGGGCCTCCCCCGGCCCTGGGACCAACAGTGGTCGCTGCGCATCCAGCAGGTGCTCGCCGAGGAGAGCGACCTGCTGGAGCACGAGGACCTGTTCACCGGCAGCCACGTGGTGCGCGCGAAGACGGAGGCGCTGGCCGCCGAGGCGTGGGCGGAGATCGGGCGGGTGCAGGAGATGGGCGGCGCGCTGGCGGCCGTCTCCTCCGGCTACCTGAAGTCGCGGCTCGTCGACTCGCACGCCCGCCGCCGGGCCCGGGTGGAGAGCGGCGAGGAGCGGATCGTCGGCGTCAACTGCTACCCCGAGACCGAGCCGAGCCCGCTGACCGCCGACCCCGACGCGGCGGTGCTCACCGTGGACCCGGCCGCCGAGGCGCCGGTCCTCGAGGCGCTGCACCGCTGGCGCGCCCGGCGCGACGCGGCCGCGGCCCGCCGCGCGTTGGACGCGCTGCGGCGCACCGCCGAGACCGACCGGAACCTGATGCCGCCC
The DNA here is from genome assembly GCF_054783955.1 of Streptomyces mayteni. Taxonomy (NCBI): domain Bacteria; kingdom Bacillati; phylum Actinomycetota; class Actinomycetes; order Kitasatosporales; family Streptomycetaceae; genus Streptomyces; species Streptomyces mayteni. Next base: position 27,818 of record NZ_BAAGPR010000108.1, read on the forward strand.
ACCCTGGAGTGCGCCCGCGCCGGGGTGACCACCGGCGAGTGGGCGGACGCGCTGCGCGGGGTGTTCGGCGAGTACCGGGCGCCCACCGGGGTCGGCGGCGCCGGCGCGGCCGGCGCCCCCGCGCCCGAAG